>JBFFCW010000487.1:0-2121 GCA_041559695.1 Desulfobacterales bacterium | reverse complement strand
CCGGCCCATGATGGTAATTTCGGCCGTATCGATGCCGTAAGGGCAAAACACCGAGCAGCGCCGGCATTCGGAACACTGAAACAGGTAGTACCACCATTCTTTGAGCACATCGATGGTCATGGGCCGGGCGCCGTTCACTTTCCCTAAAATTTTGCCCATACGGGTAAAATCGTTGCGGTAAACCGATCGCAGCAACTCAGCCCGCAGCACCGGCATGTTTTTGGGATCACCGGTTCCGATAAAATAATGGCACTTGTCGGCGCAGGCCCCGCAGCGCACGCAAATGTCCATGAAGACTTTAAAAGATCGGAATTTCCCCAATCGTTCCTTAAAGCCTTCATGCAGGATCTCCTGCCAGTTTTCCGGCAATTTCCAGTCCTCTTCCAGGGGATTCCACGGCCTGGCATTGGGCAATCCGACGTATTCGACGCTTTTGGGATTTGAGGCATAACAGTACATGCCCTTGCGAATATTAACCGGAACATCCATCCAATCGGTCTTGGGCGGGCGGTGATCAATCTGTATGAGTTCTTCCGGTTTGGGTGTCTCGTCTGCCATAGTTTACTCCTTTTCCTCTGCTTGCTCCGGCGCTGAATCTGAGGCCGGCTCTTCTGCGGGCGCGGGTTCCGGCATTTTTTCAACCGGCAGCCCGACTTCGACCATTTTTTCACGGAACTCATCTTCATACTCATCATAGGTATGAACCGGTACCGGGTAATTCCAGGGATTAATATGTCTGCGGGCACGGGTGTCGGTGGCCATGTTGCGCGTCGGGCTCAAGAATACACCGCCTAAATGCATGAGTTTGCTGAACGGGAAATAGGCCAGCAGAATGCTGACAAAAAAGATGTGCACGAAAAATACGGCGCTGACCCCGTCCGGAATGGTGGGCCGGAAGGTGACCAGGCCCAGTGTTAGCTGTTTGGCGGCGGTCACATCAATCTTTGTGAAATAGCGCATAAAGATGCCACTGAGCGCGATTCCGAAAATCAGAAACAGCGAAAAGTAATCCGATGCGATCGAAATATACTTGACCTGCTGCACAAAAAGCCGTCTTAAAAATAGATAGCTGACAGCAGCCAACAGGACAAAGCCTGAAATATAGACCCCGGGCACGCCAAATTTAAAGGCCGGATAAATGATCTCAACCCGGAAAAAACTGTCGATATTTTCGATCAGTTGAACGAAAAACGGCACCGGCTCGATAAAAAGCCGCAGATGCCGGATCAGTACCACCAGAAAGGCATAGTGAAAGGCCAGGGCCCCGACCCACAAAAAAAGTTCCAGCTGGTAGGAGATCCGTCCGCCTTCTTTTAATTTCATGCGGGTATTGCGAAACAGTGACCGAAAGGTCAGAATTTCCAGCGCCATCCGCACCACAACCTGCCACCTGGAAACCGGACAATCAAATTGGGCGTGCTTGATCCAGGGCAGTGTCTTCTGCTGACCACCGGTGGTGGGGATGCTGAAAGGCACCGGAGATCGCGACCAGCCGATTACGCGGGCAGCAAATCCCAGCACAAAGGTAATAATCGCCAGATAGGGAATGACGACGCCGAACACATATTGGAGACCCGCTACCTGTGCCCCCAGGAAAGAAATTAAAAATAGAACAATTACGGCAATCAGTGGAATGATGTACCTGAGATTCATTGAAAAGCACCTCACTCTGAGGCTCCCTGCAACCGGCTTTCCCGGCTGGTGGAAACCCCTGTCCTAAAAATTAATGGTTAAGGCCTTTAACTTTATCTGGCTGCGGCGGCTCATCTGCCATTAAGCCCGCTCGCTTAAAAGCCTTCAAGGCTTGGCTGCGCATATCGTTGGCGGAAATCTGATAAATTTTTTCTTTACAGGTCATATACATATCAAAGGCCATCAGGCACAATTGATCAATTTTGGATTCAAACGCCAATAATTCCAGTACCAAGGCGGCGTCCTGGCGTTTGTCTGTCAAACAGTCCCTGAGAACCTTTTTTAATAAGAGAATAAATGCGGTAGCCTGGGAGGGGGCAAAATCCTGCACGGCCCGGATTCGGATAATGGGGTCTAGATAGGTTTTGACGGCATCCGGCTCGAAATCGTTGAGGAGCTGATCCAGCAAAAATTCGACTCCTTTGGCGG
>JBFFCW010000486.1:0-2132 GCA_041559695.1 Desulfobacterales bacterium | reverse complement strand
GCCACGGATATCGCGCTGGGCACGCAATTTACCTTTCTCGGCAATCAGTTCGCCCCTATTTGTGCGGATCTTTCTTCGTACCCGGTATCCCGTGCGGTAACCGCTTCGGCGGCCGTCCCGGGCCTTTTTTCCAGCATCGTTATTAAAAATTATGCCGGTACCTGTGATTATCAACTTCCGGAATGGGCCGACGCCGCAATTCGTGAACGCCTGGTATATACGCGCCGCTATCAAAACGCTAAAAGCCTGAGCAGCTACATGGATGCCGAAAAGTTTGCCTATGTTCATTTAGCCGATGGCGGGCTATCAGACAATCTGGGCGTCCGTTTCATCCTCAATTACACCGCGCAGACGGAAAATGTCTGGCAGCAACTGCAGGCTTTGAATCTGCAAAACACCACTAAACTGGCCATCATCGTCATTAATGCCAGGAACCGGATGAAAACCGATTTTGCAAAAGAACGCCAATCAGCGCCGATCATTGACACGATCGGGTTGATTTCATCGATCCCCCTGGATCGGTACTCATTTGACACCTTGGATTTGCTGCGACGGGATATCAAAGGCTGGCAAAAATCCATAACGGCCGAGCGCTGCAAAAATCTTACAGCCGATTCCCATTCGCCGGACCGCAACTGCCCTGCCGAAACCTATTTAATCGAGGTCAATCTTGAGCAGACACAGGACGAATCTGAACGCCAGCACCTCTTGAGCCTGCCGACTTCCTTTTATTTGGAGCCCGAAGATGTCGATCGCTTGAAGGCCGCGGCGCGTGAGCTCCTGTCAACCTCCGCCGAATTTCAGAGGCTCGTCTCTGATTTGCAATAAGGGTTCAACGGTTCTGGGTTCAAAATTCCCCCCCTTCACCCATAGGGCTTCGGAGGACAAGCAGGGGTATTCGATATCGACCCTGCTCAACCGCCGCATCGCCATCTTCCGCGACCGCAGCCACAATGAAAACACATAAAAAAGGCAAAGCCTTTGCTGACTTTGCCTTTATAATTTATTTTTACGTATAATTAACGAATTAGAATCCTATTTACCGTTTCCGTTTCCACCGCCGTTGCCGTTGGTGTTACCACCACCGTGACCGCCGCCATGACCGTTACCGTGGCCGACACTTTAGCCGGCAGGGGTGATGCCGATTTTGCCTTTACTGTGTCCTAAGGCAAGTCCCCCCCCGTTCCGGGTCCCAGCCCTTTCGCAGGGGATTGTCCAAAACTTTGACCTTTTGATCCTACTCCCCGGTCATGATGCGACTTTGCATTTTCCGCTTTATAATTTTTTGCACTGGCTGCTTTAAATTTTGATCGCAAACGGGCGTGTTTTGCGTAAGAAAAAATGATGTTTGTTGGAAAATTTAGAATGTCCCCGTCCCAAAAAAGAAGGATGCACATCCAGATGCTTCGCGATATCGCCCCAGCCCATACCGGATGACCGCATATCTGAAATTTGCTTGCTATAATCTTGCAGCTTGTCATGAAACAGTTCCTTGGCATCTTGAATGTCCTGGGGATCTTTGCTTGCTTTAGCACGGGCAAGGGCCTCAGTTACTTCGGGATCCTTCAGGGTCGCCTGTTTCGCCACGTTACGCGCGTGGCGGGACTGTGCGGCATTCTGATAGCTGAAATCAAAATCATTTTCCGTGTTATCCTCATTCGCCCATATACCGGATGCGCCGATCCCGATAACAAGGAAAATACCGACCGTAAGAATTGAGAGTGGATTCTTAATAAAGATTTGTTTTCCAGCTTTTATCTTTGAATTCAGCCACTTCATGGTTTTCCTCCGGCAAATTCATATTTTTGCAGATGACGCTTTACCAAATTGCCAGCGCAAGATTTATGCAAGTCTTTAATCGCAACTAAATATTATTTAGTTCATTATGTTGAAAATCTTAACCGCATGAAGACCCAAACCCCTTGACATTAATAGAAATTTTCTGGTATTTAAGTCTTCAAGATTGGCGAAGCTCAAACTTGACCGAATGCCCATTCTGAACTGACCACCAGCCTCATTCGCTGTATCTCGAGCAGCTAAAGAGACGTACAATTTCGGCTCGCAAGCGACATGCTCACTTCCACATCTAATAGAAGCGGATAAGCCCTCTGATTTCGAAATGATCCTCCCCT
>JBFFCW010000485.1:0-2209 GCA_041559695.1 Desulfobacterales bacterium | reverse complement strand
GCTCCACCTTTTCACTCATTTAGATACCTCTTTCCCTTGGGTTTTATGACGAATAAATTTTAAAACGTGATTGTGTATCTGTTTCACCGGAAAAAATCAAGACCAAAATAAGATTAACGCACGATTATTGACGGTTTAAGAAAATGAAAAATTCGCGATTGCCCTTAGGGCCCAGCAGGGGCGACGCATAAACCGATTGAGGTGGCAGCTGGATGGTATGGAAAAAATCCGATAATTCTGTGATAACCTTCTGATGTAATCGCGGCTCCTTCACGACACCGCCTTTTCCGACCTGACCTTTGCCGACTTCAAACTGCGGTTTTATCAGCGCCAAAATTGAAGCATCATGATTCATGAATCGAATCACGGCCGGAACGACAATTTTAAGCGAAATAAAGGAAACGTCGATGGTAATCAGGTCCACAGGCTCCGGGATCGCGTCATCTGATATATGCCGGACGTTTGTCCGCTCGATAACGATGACGCGCTGATCCTGGCGCATTTCCCAGGCCAGCTGCCCGTACCCTACATCTACGGCATAAACGCGTTCGGCGCCGTGCTGTAAAAGACAATCCGTAAAACCTCCGGTAGAAGCGCCGACATCGATGCAAATCGCACCGGACACGTCCAGCGGCAAGTTTTGCAAAGCAGCTTCAAGTTTGAGGCCACCTCTGCTGACATAGGGGTTATCGCCGCCTTTAAATTCAACTTCATCTTCACTTGAAACCAAAAAGCCCGGTTTGTCAATCAGCTGACCATTAACCAGGACCCGTCCGGCCATGATCAAGGCTCTGGCCCGCTGACGGCTTTTGGCCAGCCCCTTTTCAAAGATGATTAAATCCAGCCGGTGTTTTTTTTCAGGCACTTGGCTCAGTGATAAGAACGGGTGATCGATTATACTGCCTGGCTGCTGGGCCATTTATCCTGCCGTTTGCCCGAAGAAGTCATCAGGCGCTTAGCTGTCTCCACAATGGCTGCAGCATCAATACCGTATTTAGATCGAAGCAGATTTTGCGGGCCATGCTCAACAAATGTATCGGGAATACCGATACGCTCCATCTGATAACCGGTGATTCCGCAGTCATTGAAGGCCTCCAAAACGGCACTGCCGAATCCGCCCTGGCGGACATTTTCCTCAACGGTAATGATGCGCGGATGTTTTTTAGCCAGGGAGCAAACGAGATCGACGTCCAGCGGCTTTACAAACCGGCTGTTCACAACAGTTGCGGATATGCCCAGTTGGGACAATTCCGATTGGGCCTCCAATGCCTCGATAACGGATCTGCCAATAGCCAGGATTAAAACATCTTCGCCTTCCTTTAATACCTGCGCTTTACCGATAGGAAGCGGGTGGATGTCCTTTTCGAGAATCGTTCCGGTGCCGGCCCCACGGGGGTAACGCAGGGCAATCGGCCCGTCATATTTCAAGGCCGTCATCAGCATGCGGCGCAGTTCATTTTCATCTTTAGGAGCCATGACCACCATGTTGGGCAAATTGCGCAGATAGCACAGATCAAAAAGGCCATGATGGGTGGATCCATCTTCACCGACGATACCGCCACGGTCAATGGCGAAAACGACATGCAACGACTCGAGGCAGACATCATGTAAAATTTGATCGTATGCGCGCTGTAAAAAGGTGGAGTAGATGGCAACCACCGGCTTGAGGTTTTCAGTTGCCAGGCCTGCGGCAAAGGTCACACCATGCTGTTCCGCAATCCCCACATCAAAAAATCTTTTCGGAAACAGCTCTGAAAAATGCGCCAGGCCGGTGCCTTCGGGCATCGCAGCCGTTACGGCAATGATTTCTGGATCTGCTTTTGCCAGTTGGACCATGGTATCGCCAAACACCTGGGTATAAGACGGATGGGGGCTCTTTTGATCCAAACAGTTGCCGGTTTCGACTTCAAACTGGGTGCAGCCATGAAAATAGACCGGATTATTTTCAGCCGGCGGATATCCTTTTCCCTTTTGGGTGGAAACATGCAAAAGCACCGGTTCATTCAGGTGTTTGATATTATTTAGTATATCAATTAAATGATTCAATTTGTGTCCATTGATGGGACCAAAATACTCAAAATTAAAGGCTTCAAACAGCATCCCCGGGGTTACGAAAGTTTTCAGGCTCTCTTCGGTTCTTTTGGCCAACTGATAAATGTCATCGCCAAATTTGGGCAGCGACTTTAAAAATTCCCCCAATTCTTTACGG
>JBFFCW010000484.1:0-2331 GCA_041559695.1 Desulfobacterales bacterium | reverse complement strand
GAAAAGAAATAAACCCAAGCCCTCCGGGAGCGTTCAATTGTTTATCCTCCTGTTAATTCATGCATATTACTGCGAATATTGTCTTATAGTTTTTTTAGAACATTAATCCTGCCGCGCAGCGGCTGAGGATTTTCATTTGTCGGCGTCTCAGCGACAAATGAAAAAAAATTAATCTCTGCGCCCTTTGCGTCTCTGCGGTGAGAAGAAAAGCACAGTTGTGAGATGAAAACAAAATCCAATACGTTCGAACAACCTAAAAGGGTAACTTCACCGTTTCGAGCACATCCGGGTGATCGCCTAAAAATCGGTACAAAGTCGCCCGGCCCACACCGAGAAGCTTGGCGGCCTTAACCTTGTTGCCGCCGGTTCGTTCAAGCGCCGATCGAACCGAATCTGCATCCAGCTTGCGCGACGGGCCTCTGCGCACGCAGATATTTTCAAGATCGCGAAGCTCCAGGGGCAGATCTTCCGCAGAAATTACCCGACCGCTGGATTTAACGATGGCAAACTGGATGGCGTTCTGTAATTCGCGCACATTTCCCGGCCAGCGGTAATCCAGCATCAACGACATGGCCTTGCTGGATATCTTAAGAAGTTTCTTGCCATAGCGTTCCCGGGCTTCCTGCAAAAAGTGTTCGCTCAGCAAAGGGATGTCGATTTTGCGATCGCGCAGCGGCGGCAGCTCGATCGGTATCACATTGAGCCGATAATATAAATCTTCCCGAAACCTGCCGCGTTTAACCGCTTCTTTCAGATTTCTGTTGGTGGCGCTGATGACCCGCACATCGACGGTTCTGGTTTGTTCTCCACCCACTCTTTCAAATTTGCCTTCCTGCAAAAAACGCAAAAGCTTGGCCTGCATGTTATTTGAAAGCTCGGTCACCTCATCCAGAAACGCGCTTCCGGCATCCGCCAATTCAAAACGGCCCTTTTTATCCCGGATGGCCCCGGTAAAGGCACCTTTTACGTGCCCGAAAAGCTCACTTTCAATCAGGCCCTCCGGCAGGGCTCCGCAATTGATCGGTACAAACGGTGAGCCCCCGCGACGGCTTTCACTGTGGATGGCCGCAGCTACCAACTCCTTGCCGGTCCCGGTTTCACCGGAGATGTGAACCGGGTAATCATAATCGGCAACATCTTTGATCTGTTTAAAGATATTTATCATTTTGCTGTCTTGACCGATGATGTTGCCAAAGCTCGTCAGCTCCCCGGCGCGCTCTTTAAGACTGAAGATATCGGTAACATCTTTAAACGAGGTCAGCACACCGGTTAACTCATCGTCACCGTCCCGCATGCTGGTAACCGTCATCTCGATGCGCCGCTGTTCGCCGCTTTTGGTGCTGATGTTTATCGTGTATTCGGATTTCTCAGCCAGTTTGGGCGGATCTTCACAAAAGGCACAGCGCTCCCCGCAAAAAGGACTACCAAAAGCCTCATGGCAGTCCCGGCCCAATACATCCGCGCGGCTATAGCCGGTGATGCGTTCGGCCTCGGTATTGAAAAAAAAGATGCGCCGGTCCATGTCATGGGCGATAATCCCTTCTTTAAGATTATCCAGGACATTTTCCAGGTTATCCCGGTGACACATCAAATTTTCTAATGAGAAATCCGACATGATATTCAATCCGCTTATTCCCAAAATCTAATGCTTGAATATTTAGTTTACATCGATACGAACAATTTATATTGGAATGATGGAATATTGGAATAATGGAATACTGAAATTAAACCCATATTGTTCGGTAAGCATTTAAACCATCATTCCAAAATTCCACTATTCCAATGTTCCAATAAAAGCATGAAAAATATATGATTTCGGCGCTCATGTCAAACCCTCTGTGGCGGCCCCCTTTACAGTTCACAGGAAATATTTTGATTTAATTCAATATCTTGCATGTCTATCCGAACATCATAGGCCAGGACCTCGATTCCATTTTTGACCGCCTGCCGCAGCCCGCGGCCATACTGGGGATCAATGTGGTCGGCCGGCCGAAAGACCTGTGCATCCATTCTCTGGATACAGTAAAACATCATACACCGATGGCCATCATCCGCGAGTTTTTCAAGATCGGTTATATGTTTAAGACCTCTTGTCGTAACGGCATCGGGAAATTGTGCAATGCCTTCGGTTACCAGGGTACAATTTTTAATTTCCACATAGCAGTGATCCCCGTTGCGGCCGGTCAGCATCAGGTCTATCCGGGAATGCGCACTGATTTTGACTTCCCGTTGGATAATGTCATATTCGGACAACTCTGGAATCCGTTTTTGAGCAATCGCTTTGTAGACCAACCGATTCGGGACCAGGGTGTTGACACCCACCAGTGAAGT
>JBFFCW010000483.1:0-2344 GCA_041559695.1 Desulfobacterales bacterium | reverse complement strand
GCAAAAGCAGGAGCATAAAGAAGAACGAACTGTCGCGGGACGGTTTTTTATTCCACAGACCGATATTGTAGAAAATAAAGAAAGTCTGGTTATAACGATGGATCTGCCTGGAGTGAAGAAAGAGGATGTGAACGTTAAATTAGAGAAGAACATACTAGAGGTAGAAGGCCGGATTGACTATGCACCCTATGAAAAACTCAATCCTGTATATACTGAATACAACATAGGCAATTATGCACGAAGTTTTACCGTCTCCAATGCGGTAGATACCAGTAATATCGAGGCTGTTCTTAAAGAGGGCGTCCTAACCCTGACGTTGCTCAAGGCGCCTGAAGCAAAACCGAGGCAAATACCTGTCAAATAAAATAGTCAGTAGGAACGTGCTGCGTTTACTCCAGCGTACCAGCGTTCCTACTAAAATTAGTTTCCTCAAACTCTCTCTTATTGACCGATAACAAAGCCGGAAATGCAGGCGCGTAGTTAGTATGTGCAGGACAATTTGAATTTACAAAAACGAGAAGAACGATGGGCCAATCCAATCTGAACCGCATCTTTAAACCGCGCCATGTTGCGGTGGTGGGCGCTAGCGAAAAGGCGGGAACCATCGGCAACGCGCTGATGAGAAATCTTATTGACGGCAGGTTTCCCGGAACGTTGCTGCCGGTGAATCCCAAGTATAAAGCCCTCCACGGGCATGAGTGCTTCGGATCGGTTTCCGCACTGGAGACGGGAGTGGATCTTGCGATTATCGCCACGCCGATTCATAGCGTTGTCGATATCGTGAATGAATGCGTCGAAAAAAAAGTGGGCGGCACCATTATTATTTCGGCGGGGGGCAAGGAAGTCGGTGAAGAGGGCCGCGAGATAGAAGCAAAGATTCGGCGGATAGCTTATGGCAGTGGGCTTCGTATCGTGGGGCCGAACTGTATGGGCATCATCCGGCCCGGCGCGAACCTCAACGCCAGCTTTGCCTCCGAGATGCCCGTAGCCGGGAATCTGGCCTTTGTGTCCCAGAGCGGCGCCATCTGCACGGCGATTCTCGATATGGCGTTAAAGGAGCGCATCGGCTTCAGCCATTTTGTCAGCATCGGTTCCATGCTGGACGTCGATTTTGGAGACATGATCGATTATCTCGGTAATGATTCCTCGGCCAAAAGCATTTTGTTGTATATCGAAAGCCTGACGAATTTTCGCAAATTTATGAGTGCCGCACGTTCCGTGTCCCGGGTCAAACCCATCATCGTGCTCAAATCTGGCAGAAGCCCCGCCGGTGCAAGGGCAGCGGCCTCCCACACAGGCGCCATGGCCGGAGAAGATGCGGTATATGACGCCGCCTTTAAGCGCGCCGGTATCGTACGCGTGGACACCATCGAAGAACTTTTCGACTGCGCGGAACTGATGGCCAAGCAACCCCGGCCGCGCGGCCCCCGGCTGGCTATCCTTACCAACGGCGGGGGGCCGGGCGTAATGGCCACCGACACGCTCGCCCGGTATGGACAAGAGCCCGCGCCTCTTGACCCTGAAACCATGCAAGCGCTTGATTCTTTCCTGCCGACCTTCTGGAGCCGGGGTAACCCCATCGACATCCTCGGTGATGCTTCCGCAGAGCGGTTTCACCGCGCCCTGGAGATCTGCTTCAACTCGAAAAACCTGGACGGGGTGCTTGTCATCCTTGCACCCCAGGCCCTTACCGACCCCTTTTCAGTAGCCGAGACCCTGGCCGCTGCGATGCAGGAACGCCGGCATCCGGTATTTGCCTGCTGGATGGGCGGCAAACGCATCGCCACGGCCGTTGACGTGTTGAATGCAGCGGGGATCCCGACCTACGACACGCCGGAACGGGCGGTCCGGGCGTTTTTATATATGGTCGAATATACCAGAAGTCTCGAAATGCTGTTGGAAGTCCCACCGAAGATGACCGGGCACATGGTCTTCGATCAGGAAAAAGCCCGCAAGTTGATCACCGCTGCGCCGGCTCAGGAATTTCTGCCGGAAACGGATTCCAAGGAAATACTCGCAGCCTATGGCCTGCCCGTGATCAGGACCGAAATCGCCGTGACCGAGGCGCAAGCCTCGCGTATCGGCCGTGAAATGGGATATCCACTGGTCATGAAGGTACACTCTGCGGACATCACCCACAAAACTGATGCCGGCGGCATTCGTCTGGATTTGCGTTGTGATGCGGATGTTTGCGAAGCCTACAACCAAATCATATCGTCGGCACGCCGGCACAAACCCGATGCCCGGATTGAGGGGGTAACAATTCAGCCGTATTTTTCAAACCCGGATTTTGAAATTCTAATGGGTGCCAAGCGGGATCCCAATTTCGGCCCGGTGATTCTGT
>JBFFCW010000482.1:0-2414 GCA_041559695.1 Desulfobacterales bacterium | reverse complement strand
GACCGTCTGGTTCAATTTCCTTTAGGTATATTTGCCATTGCGGCCGCAACGGCTGTATTGCCGAGCCTATCCCGGCAGGCAGCCGCAAATGAGGTTGAAGCCTTAAAATATACCTTTAGCTACACTGTTCGGCTAACTTTGTTTCTAACCATTCCATCGATGGTCGGTTTAATTATTTTAAGGGAGCCGATTATTGCCTTATTATTTAAGAGAGGCGAATTCAGTTTGCAGGCTGCCCGGTTGACTGCCAGGGCGCTTTTATACTATGCTATGGGATTATGGGCCTTTTCAGCAGTCCGGATCGTCGCTGCAACTTTTTTCGCGCTCAAAGACACCCGTACGCCGATGATTATGGCGACGGTTTCCATCCTGGCCAATATTGTGCTGGGAATCGTTTTAATGGGACCGCTGGGCCACGGCGGGCTGGCGCTGGCGACATCGCTTGCCTCTGTTTTGAACCTTGGGCTGCTTGTATATGCCTTGCGCCGAAAGCTCGGCTCCCTGGGATGGAGACGCATTGCGCAATCTGCCTGTAAAACATTGGGCAATGCTGCAATTATGGGCGCTGTTGTCTGGACGGTTGCGCGGCTGCTGACTGAGACAGAAGGAGGCGGGTTCACCGGACAGCTTGCGGCCATAGCGGTCTGTGTGATGACCGGCCTGGTCATTTTCGGGGTCTGCTCCTATTTAACCAGAAGCCTGGAATTCGCGAATGTGATTGCCGAAGTTAAAAAGGGAATAGGAAAAAAATGACGAGAAAGCAACGTATCTTCTTATCCATTGCCGCTCTGTCGCTTGTCTCTCTGCTATTTTTTATTATCTTCGGTGAGCATGGTTTAATCGACTTAAATACCCTAAAAAATGAACGGAATCAGCTGGCAGAAAAAAGTGAACAGCTGACCCAAAAGAATCTCTCCCTGAGTGTTGAAATCGATCGGTTAAAGCATGATCCCAAATATATTGAAAACGTGGCTCGCCAGGAGCTGGGTATGGTCGGAGAAGATGAGCTGATTTTGAAACCTCGACGTATTCCGAATCACTCAGAATAATTCATTTAATCAGCGTAATCTGCTGATTTAATGATAATCCGTGTCATTGACATAATCGGTGGATTATAAATGGAAAAAGAAACCGACTTTTATACGGGAACAATGGCAAAAGTATATGCCGGCCAGGGACACTGGGATAAGGCCGCTGAAATTTATCGCCATTTACTGAGAATGGAACCTGAACGGACGGATTACCTCGAGGCGCTGGCGGAGGCGGAAATAATGTTAAATACAACCGTCAACCGGCAGGTTGAGGACTTGGCGCCCTTATTCCAGCAATGGATAGACCTGATGCTCAAGTATAAAAATTTGCAGAAGTTACGCCGGTTGAAAAGGTAGATCAATTCAAAAATACCAAATTGAATCGATCCGTCATAACGGTTTACTCTTTTGGATTTTGCTCCGGGGCTTTTTCTTTTGGATAGAAAACGGCTTTAACTCGCTTTTGCGGGCTACTTTCAACCTTTATTTGCCCATTTTTTCGATAAACGGTAATTCTTGATCCGGTTAAAATATTTTTCCCGCTCGTCACGGTCGAATTTTCACCGATGAGAACAACGACCTGCGTATCCAGGTCGTATTCAACCCGATCAGTTTTGGCCTCGTATTTTTCAGATGATACCTGCACATTTCCGTCGGCGACAACCCGTTTTATTGATTCCTGGCTGCCGGTTTGATCTTTATTGCGATCCGGATCATCCTGATAATAAATTCGCAGGCGCTCTGAGGTAATCACAAAATTTCCCTGAATGGCCCGCACATCTCCCGCAAACTCCGCAAACTTTTCCGCATTGTTGGTGATCAATTTATCAGCAACGATCTGAATTTGTTCGTCGGTCTGATTGGGGCTTTTCTTGGGGGCCGACTCTTCGGCAAATCCGCCGGATGATAAAAGCATCGTGGCAATCGTAATAAGCCTAACTCGAATCCAGAACGGCCGGTATTTAACCGGGTGTCGTGATCGAAATGCTTTCACGTTACCGCCTCCCATCATCTTACAATTCTAAGTTTATGGGTCTGTCTTAATTTCTGCCACAATTCTTTAACGATGACGGCTGCCGCATCATCCTCGTCGTGCAGCGGGTAATTCGCCAGCGCCAGGCAGGATTCCACCAATTTTTCATTTCCGGACCACAGGCCAAATTTATCCAAAATGTATCTCCCTAGATTGGCATTCAGCTTAATCAATTCATCCTCGGTCATATTGGCGATGGTCGTCTTTTCCTTTAAGGGCAGGTCGGAAATCAAAATTTTGATTGCTTCCTGAACCGTTCCTGGCTGCTTCGCAACTGAAGCACGGCTGTTATTCTGAGATTTCACTTCCTGCGGGCGGGCCGTGTTCATCAATTCCATGTAGTGGACACT
>JBFFCW010000481.1:0-2424 GCA_041559695.1 Desulfobacterales bacterium | reverse complement strand
GGCGGAGCCCTGCTTAAGAATCTGGATAAACTCATCAGAGAGGAAACCAGTTTGCCGGTTACGGTTACCGAGGATCCCTTATCAACCGTAGCGCTGGGTTCGGGAAAGGCCCTCGACAACCTTGAAATCCTCAAAGAAGTTGTGGTCAACTGATGGCACATCTCCGTTAACATCCCGGAAATTGAACGAAGCTTTATGTTCTCCAAAAAGATGGTTCTGATCGTTGGCGGTATCGTTCTGATTGCCGTCAACGTTATCCTCCTTTCAATTACCAGCAAGAGCCAATCAACTTTTGGATTGGGCCGTGTGGGCATCTCTTTTGTGGCGCCCTTTCAGGAGATTGTCACCCGCTCGATGCGTTTTACCCGGGGCATCTGGCAGAATTATTTTTTCCTGGTATCGGCTGCCCATGAAAACCAAAGCCTTAAAAAATCCTTAAATCAGTTCGTTGAGAAAGATAATGAATGGCATGAAATCGGACTGGCCAATGCACGTCTGCGGAATCTGCTGAATTTTCAAAAAGCCCCGACCCATCGAGTTGTGGCGGCCGAAGTTATCGCAAAGGACCCTTCCGGGTGGTTCAAAACCGTGATCATCGATAAGGGCAGGTCGGATGGTCTGCAGAAGGGGCTGCCGGTCGTTTTGCCCACCGGTATTGCCGGTCAGGTAATTGAAGTTTCCGGCCGCTATGCTAAAGTGATGCTGATCATCGATCGTAACAGCGCGGTGGATGCACTGGTGCAACGCTCAAGGGCGCGGGGAATCATTAAGGGTGCGTCGGCAGACCAGTGCCGATTTGAATTTGTGCTGCGTAAGCACGATGTTCAAATCGGTGATACCGTCATCGCATCCGGGTTGGACGGCGTATATCCGAAGGGACTGCGCATCGGCCGGGTATCGGATTTAAGTGAGCGCAGTTCTGATATTTTTTATGAAATTACGGTTACGCCCTTCGTTGATTATGAAAAACTTGAAGAGGTTTTGGTTATTCTGAATCCCAAAACACAAGCATTTGCGAGCCAGCAATGAGATATGGTTTTTATATCGGCACCTGCCTTTTTTTGATCATCATTCAAACCACCCTCTTCGCTTATTTTAATGTATTCGCCGGAATGTACGATCTTCTCATTCCCTTTGTCATCCTTATCAGTATTTGCCTGCCCGCGCGCGAAAGCCTGCCGTTTATTTTAATCCTCGGGTTGATTATGGACAATCTTTCCGGAAGTCCCTTTGGGCTTTACCTGACATTTTATTTCTGGCTGTTTGTGGGGGTTCGCTGGATTTTAAAATTTTTGCGTGTCAGCAATAAATTTTTCCTGTCATTGGTCGTTGTCGCTGCGGTTTTGATCCAGAATCTGTTGATTATCGGGACATTTGGGTTTGTAGGGCCGGGTTGGCAACTTCCGGCAGCCGCTGTCAAAAATATTACCGTGCAGTTTTTCTGGGCTTTGGCGACCGGCCCGCTATTTTTATTTTGCCTGTTAGCGATATCCAAACGGTTTAACAATCAATTAAATGGAGCCGCACCGTAGCCGAAGGCCTATGGACCGATATCTAAAAACAGCAGATCCGGATTGGTACAAGCAGCGCATTGCCGGTGTGATTGCATGCGCGCTGGCGGCCTTTGTGGTGCTTTTCATACGCCTGATTTACCTGCAGGCCATCATGGGGGATGAGTACCGACGACTATCGCTAAATAACAGCATCCGGCTGCAAAATATCGATCCCCCCAGAGGTCGGATCTATGACCGCAACGGTGACCTGCTGGTGGATAACCGACCCTCGTTTGATGTGGACATCATCCTCAGAAACGCCAAGCCTGTGAAGCAGACAATCCAAAAGCTTTCAAAATACATGAATGTCCCAAGTGATGCGCTTTTTGAAAAGATTGCCGGCCAGAAAGGCAATCGGTCCTTCAAACCGGTTCAGCTCTGGCGGGATATCGGGCGCAATTCCGTGGCGGCGGTTGAAGTGCACCGATATGATTTGCCCGGCATCGAGGTGAATGTAAAGCCCAGAAGGCATTACCTATACCGGCAGAGTGCGGCCCATATGCTGGGGTACCTTGGTGAAATCAGTTCAAGAGAGCTCAACAGCGGTAAATACCCCGGTCTTAGAAGCGGAGATTTGATTGGAAAACTGGGGGTTGAGCGGTCCTTTGACGCGTACTTGCGCGGCAAAGACGGCGGGCGTCAGGTTGAGGTTAATGCCGCCGGCCAGATCGTCAGAATATTAAAAACCGTCCATTCATATGCCGGCTACAATGTTTATCTCACCCTCGATCAGGACGTGCAACTTAAAGCGGAAGAACTGCTGAAAGGGGTCACCGGTGCGGCGGTTGCCGTCGAACCGACCACCGGTGAAATCCTGGCCCTGGCCAGCAGCCCGTCCTTTGATCAAAATGAGATCGTGGGCGGCATGTCC
>JBFFCW010000480.1:0-2435 GCA_041559695.1 Desulfobacterales bacterium | reverse complement strand
GATACGGCGGTGGCAGGGGTGGACAAGGTGGTGGCCGAGGTGGATACGGCGGTGGCAGGGGTGGACAAGGTGGTGGCCGAGGTGGATACGGCGGTGGCAGGGGTGGACAAGGTGGTGGCCGAGGAGGACGAGGGCGTGGCAGATGAGGACCCATTCAAGCGCCACTAATTCGTAGGTTACTATACAGAATGGCAACGTTAAAAAGGGCTTTGCCAATACAAGGAGGGTATTATGCTTCAAAGATACGACATTTCGGTGAATGCTGAAAGAAATTGTCTTTCAATCAGAGAATTTGCAGTAATCGAAAGACAATTCCGAAAACGGGATTCTTACGATCCTACCAAAGAAAATTTTTCACTGATGTACGAGGCGGCTTACGCTGGTGATGACATTCGTGAGGCGATCAACACGGGCGACGGTGCTTTGATTTCTGCGCTTCGATCCGATAATTTTTTCCCCATTTCTGCTTGTGTGGAACTTATCGCCGAAAGAGTCATCGAATTATTCAACGGCAATTCAGATACTTTTTCTGAACTTTTTTTTGACGATCGGATCCTTTTATCCAAAGATGATTAAAATATACGGTTTAGCCTTCGATGGAATCTTCCTTATGCACTTTAAACGCTAAATTTTGAACTTTATGATAAAGAATGATTAAAATGAATATCTAAATTGGAAATATATCATACCATGTCCGCGAAGGTGAATATAGTGCGGCTTTTGGGTCATAATGTTGTAGACCACCGAAAAATATTGAAGAAAGTTATATTCTCATGGCAGGAAAACCGACGTACAATGAATTGGAACGAAAAAATAAGCAACTTGAAAAAGAAGTTTTGGAATACATTCGCAAAGCAAAAGAACTTAACCAGAAACGGAAAGCAACCGAACGCAGTCATATAAGGCGCACACTGAGCCTGATGCATATAAATGAGGAACTAAACAGAGAGATTATCGAACGCAAAAGATCTGACACAGAAGAACTGGAAATGGCTGCTCATAGACTCAAAGAGCGAATCAAAGAGTTAAACTGTCTCTATGATATCTCAAGTTTTAGGGATGCCACTGATTTTTCGCTGGACGCTATTCTTCAAGCAGTCGTTGATTTCATTCCGCCTGCAATTCAATACCCTGAAATTACTTGTGCGCGACTTATTTTTGGTAGTTATGAGATAACAACAAAAAATTTTAAAGATACGAGATGGAAGCTATCGCGCGAAATCGCGTTAAACAATGAATGGATTGGCACTCTGGAAGTGTGCTATCTGGAAGAAAAACCAGAGCTTGAGGTGGGGCCGTTTTTCAAGGAAGCAAAAAATCTAATTAACGCTGTTGCTGAAAGTATAGCAAAAATTATCGAACGCGAGGAGGCTGAAGCCGAGATAAGAAAACACCAGGCCCATATTGAAGCGCTAATTAAAAAACGGTGATTTGATTTTAATATTAGTTTTTTACATGCAAAATCCCAGCGACACCGGCAGGGCAATCCGCTGACGGCAAATAAAGCGCATTTTAAAGGCCGCTGCTACTTTTCCAACTCCGCGATCCGGTCCGCCTGGTTTGCCACCCGATTCATCCACCCGCTGTCTGCTTTGAGGTGGATTTCCGCCAGCTGATTGAATTCTTTGGCCTGGGACGCGGAGCCTTTCATCAGCCAGGCCTCAGAAAGATAATAGTAATTCTGGCCATTGGTCGGATGGAGGGTGACCGCCTGTTCCAGTACCCGGATGGCTTTGTCCGGCTGGCGGTCATCCAGCAGGCGGCGGCCCTGGTCGGTCAATTGCAGCGAGGCTACCACCCGCGGGTTTTCTTTGGCGGTCTCTTCCACGGTGGCGGATTCTGGCGCCTCAACCGGCACCTCTTTCAACGGCGGCTTCGAGCAGGCGGTCAGCCAGAGGGCCAATAGAGCGCATAAAAAAATTTGTGTGAATTTATTCCCCATCGATCAGGTCCTTTACCCCTTTCATGATTTTCCCCGCAATTCCGCCCTTGTCATGCAGCGGGCAATACCCGTCCGGTTTGCGGTCTGCTAAAAAATACACCTCCACCGGCTTCGGGCAGCCGGCGACAGCCGGCCGGCCGGTGACCGAACAAACCCGGATTTTTTCAACGCCGCTGGGCATTTTAAAGTCGGTTTCAGATCGGTATTGGGGGATAGCGTTCATGAGATCGGCCCAGATCGGCACTGCGGCTGCTGCACCGGTGGCCTCGATCGAATCGCCATTGTCAAAACCCACCCAAACCAGCGCCAATATATCCGGGGTATAGCCCACGAACCAGGCATCTTTAAAATTGTTGGTTGTTCCGGTCTTGCCGGCAACCGGCCAGGAAACACCCCGCCATTGCAGCGAGCGGGCCGTGCCTTCTTTGACCACGTTTTGCAGCATGCTGTTCATGACAAATGCTTCGGCCGGTGTAATCAAGCGTTCGATATT
>JBFFCW010000479.1:0-2480 GCA_041559695.1 Desulfobacterales bacterium | reverse complement strand
TTCGGCCTGGACCCGAAATTGAGGTGCGGCCTGGACCTTGACCTGGTAGGTTCGCCCGAATTTGTTAAAGTCGTTGACATAGGCTGAGCCCAAAAATGCCTGCAGGGTGCCGAAAACATCATTCAACGGAATATCCTGTGTCTTGGCCTTGGTTCGGTCAATTTTGCGTTGAATCTAATAATAAGGTATCTATAAGTCAACCCGCTGCATCGGATGTACCGCGCCATGGACACCCAAAAGCAATACCGTCTGAAGTGATGCGCTGGGAAGCAATCTTTTCAGCTCAAAGATGGTAAGATCGTTATTCTGTCAGAGGCGGATTATTTGTTCTGGACCAGGAGGTGAGGGTCGAATAAAAATTGAGGCCGAATCGTGGTTCAAGCACCGAAGAAAATGTTTAGCCATTGCGGTTGAATTCAGGATTCAGTCTGCTGCTCTGATTCCGCCTTGTCAGCCAGCTCCTTGGTGGCGCGTTCAAACTCGGCGATCACCTGGGCGCCTAAAAGGAAGATAATCGAGGCGATTTCGATGCTGAGCAGCACCACCACCGCTGTTGCAAAGGAACCGTATATGACGCTGACCAGGGAAAGTTTCGCAAAATACCAGACCAGCACGTGCCGGGTGATCTCCCAAAGAATAGCGGCGGTGGTCCCGCCCAGAAGTGCGTGACGAATGGTGATCTGGCCGACCGGCATGACAAGATACAATGATGTCAGCATTAATATCAAGCCGGCGATCCCCACCAGGTAAAGCCCAATCCCGGAAGCCCATGCGAGGCCAAAGCTTTTGCCGAAGATGGTCAGGGTTTCGCCTTCGATCGAGTCCAGTACACCGGCAATGACGGTTACGATCACAATCCCAACCCCCATTAAAATCATGTAGATGTAGGGGATAATTGCCGAGATCAGAAAATGGCGCCGGTGGGTTTTGATGCGGTGGTAAAAGATGACCGCCATGGCGTTTTCCAGCATGGTAAAGGCCATGGAACTGAAAAACAGCATAACACCGATACCGATAATGCCGACAAACTGGCGATATTGGAGAAAGGCCACCACCTCATCGGCTATTTGCTCGGCGTGCCCGGGGACAATTAATTCCAGCTCCCTTATGATGATTTCTAATAATTTTTCCTGCTCGATAAATTGTGAAAGCCCGATTAGAATCAGTGCCAGCATGGGGATAATTGACAGCAGGGAATTGTAGGCTACGCCTCCGGAAAGAAGTAAACCCTGGTTGCGCTTAAAGCCCTTCAGCACCCGCCATATAAATCTGCCCGGATGCCGCAGGATTTTTCTCGAGTATTTTGTGGAAGCCGTCATACGTGTTTTGAGGAATTTTATTTTGAATCCAGCTTTAGATTTTTAAGAACGGCAAATTTATTGGCGCCGGGCTCACGTTTGCACCCGCAATCTCCCTGGTTGAGATCCGACCCGCATTTCGGGCACAGGCCCTTGCAGCTTTCATCGCATAGTGGCTGCAGGGGGAATGCCATCACGACCTGTTCCTGGATCCCCTGCTGAAGATTGATCTCTTCTCCCTTGAAATAGATCATTCCGATTTCCTCAACCCTTAGCTCGATCTCTTCCTCATCGAAAACATCCTTAAGGCCCGGCATTTCTTTGGTGTAGCTTAACTCAAAATCGGACGCCAAAGGAGTATCAAAATCTTTCAGGCAGCGGCTGCACGGCAGGCGAATGCGGGTCTGGAATGTTCCCTGCACCTCAAAAAGTTCCCTTACGCTAAAGGCCTTTAAACGGATATTTAAAGGCTTGAGGAATTCGCACTGCCCGTTTTTAACCATTTCGGCGATTATCGGAAAGACCTGCGGATTTTCTTCAAATTCATGGGAAAATTCTTTTCCCTTTATTTGTTCGACATGCAGGATCAATTTTTTTATTTTTTGGCGGGTCCGCGACATGAGAATTTTCAATTTGTGGTGTTTTTTCTTTGAACGAAACCTTCAATATGATAATGCAAATTTTTTGGTTAATCAAATGCCCATTTTTATGCGTTCCAAATAAAATTGTGAATTTGTGCTCACTTTGCTATATTTTCGCTATGGTTTCAGATTCGCAAAATAAAGGTAAGGAATCCGACGCAACGGCAGAAGCCGGAAAGAAAAAGCCCATTTCAGAATGCCGTCGCTGCGGCACCTGCTGCAAGAAGGGCGGGCCGTCATTTCACCGCGCGGATAAAGCGCTGATTGAAAAGGGCGTGATCCATTCAAAATATCTCTATACCATCCGCCAGGGTGAAATGGCCTATGACAATGTCAGACAGTTTCTGGAACCGGCCAGCTCCGACATAATAAAGTTAAAAGGCAAAGGTGAAAGCTGGACCTGTATTCTCTTTGATGAAAAACAAAATGAATGTACCATTTATGAAAACCGCCCGATTGAATGTCGCGCCCTGAAATGCTGGGATACCAAAGCGCTTGAAGATCTGTATGCCCACAAGCGCCTGAAGCGCGAAGACCTGAT
>JBFFCW010000478.1:0-2565 GCA_041559695.1 Desulfobacterales bacterium | reverse complement strand
GGTCGGCGTCCTGTTGAAGGTTGTCCTCGGTCTGCGGTACGGTCTTGCCCCAGAGTTGGCCGGCATCACACAATTCGGCCCGGCCATCGATAATTTTTAGATATACCGGTTTCGGGGAGATGCCCTCAAATATGATGCCGTCAAACCCGCTGCGTTTGAGCGCCGGCCCGAAACTGCCGCCGGAGTTGCCATGACCCCAGATTCCGGTCAAGGGAGATTTGGCAACCACTGAATACCGTGCGGCACTGGCGGAAAGGGTTCCGGTCAGGGGCCCGGTCATAAATATCAATCTGTTTTCCGGCCCTAAGGGGTCTGCACCCGCCGGCACTTCATCATACAAATAGCGCGTTGCCAGACCGGCACCGCCGATGAACTTTTGTGCCCAATCCTGCCGCAGGTTTTCTTGTTCGATTTTGCCTTCCGCCAAATTAATCCTTAAAATTTTCCCCATATATCCATTGGCCATGGCTGCCCCTCCTTTTTTTGACACCTTTCAGCACGTCATCATATTTTAGCTATACCGGTCCAAGGGTTTAGGCAACCATTTTTTTCATGGCCCGCACAGTCGATCTAAAATTTGCAGCCAAGCCACAATATTCATCGTGACATAAAACCCTATTCTTGCTAAATAGATGTCTGCGTAAAGCCCGTCATTTATCACGCGCGTTTATGATAGCAACAAGCCGCTGGCAGAGCCGCTGTTGGAAAAGAAGAGAATTGAAAATATGGATGTGATCATAGTCGCAGGTGTGTCAAAAGACCAGGGCAAACAATACAGCGTGTATCGGAAGTACCAATTGACCCGTCAGGGCAAGGTGATGACCTACACGAATCTCAGGGAACTGTTTGGCTTCTCTGTACCGGATGAGCCCGGGTCTCAAATGCCCTATTTGGCCGGAATCTATTTATACAATTACCTGACTCGCAGGGGTCTTCAGTGTGCGCTGATCAACTTCCTGGACCGCCAAACGGGTGATTTCGAGAAACTACTGGGCCATAACCCCGCCATTATCGCAATATCCACAACCTATCTGAACAGCATTAGGGAAGTCAAGCGGGTCACAGAAACAATTCGGAAGCATACGCCCGATGTCAAAATTGTGGTGGGCGGAACGCTGATATTTAACAGTCACGCCATTTACCGGCTAACGGACACAGATTATGACACCGACAGTTGCGCGCAGGATTATTTCTTTGTTAACCGGGAAAAGCATTTTCGGGAAGACATCGACGTATTCGTGATCGATGAACAGGGCGAATCCACCCTCGCTCAGCTTGCGATGCGTATAAAAAATGGTCAGGATTACAGCGACCTTTCTAACATTGCATATTACCGGGGCAATCGACTGGTGACTACAAATCGTGTGCCGGAGGACAATTCTTTTTCAGAGGATCTGATTGATTGGGAACAAACACCGCGAGCGTACCTGAACCCGGTTTTTCCAATGCGAGGATCCCGGGGGTGTCCTCACAAATGTGGTTTTTGCAATTTCGGACCGGGCAGAACATTCAGATTGAAACCGCCGGAAATTTTTTCAAAAGAGCTTGCAGCCCTGGTAAAAACCGGTATGGTTAAAGTTATCCGCTTCACTGACGATAACCTGTTGCTCAACCGGAAACAAGTCGAGATATACTGTCGTCAAATTTTGCAGAGCGCACCAGGCGTTCGATGGACGTCGTTTATTCGCGCCTCTTCGATTACGCGGGACAACGTAACGTTGCTCAAGGACTCGGGTTGCGTACTCGCCCAAATTGGTATTGAGTCGGGCGATAGTAGGATCTTGAAAGAGATGAATAAGCGCGCAACACCTGAGATGTATCTTGAAGCCATCGATTTATTGAACAGCCACGGCATCAGCACACAACTCTACATCATTATCGGATACCCGGGAGAAACCCGGGAGACCGTTGACAATACCGTGGCACTGCTCAATCAATTTGCGCACGAGGGCCCGGCCATAAATCAGCTGCTTGTTTTCCCTTTTGGGTTTATTCCACTCTCTCCGGTCTACGAACCGACGACCGCCCGCAAATACAATCTTAGCGGATATATGCAACAGTGGACGCATCAGACGATGACGTCCCAGGAAGCAATGGAGCACGCTCTGAACATCTATGACCGCGTGCAGAATCTGCACCCAAATTATGGAATCGACGAATTTCATCAGGTGGAAGGGGCTAAACTGAAGAAACTGTATGAGCTGCGCGCAAAGATCCACGCTGCCGAGCGAGCCGGTGAACACCGGGATACATTGGACCGACTTTGGCGCAACCTCAAGACCGTGGTGTCTTCATAAATGACAGACCACCTGAAATAGCGAAGGTGCGCTGTTGCAGAAAAAGCAAAGTTAAAGCGGGGTTGAGTTTAAATCAGCCCGGTCGGACAAATTCAATCGTTTGGTCCACCGTCATTCGGACGATCAAGCCATCTTCCTCCAGGTACCGCAGATGCGAAATCGCTTCGCCGAGGGCAAACCATTTTTGGGCCACCGGAAACTGATCCCAGCTCTCACAATCAATATCCCAGCTCATATGCGCAGCCATTTGAAAGGCGCTCAGCGGGCC
>JBFFCW010000477.1:0-2650 GCA_041559695.1 Desulfobacterales bacterium | reverse complement strand
GGTGATGCATTATGATATTGCCGAGATATTTAGGGGAGTCTTTGGAAAGAAATTCTCTGACAGAAGACGTGTTGACGTATTTATTATCTGCTTTTGTCAGCAGTTCCATGGCGACCAGCGCATTGAGCAACCGTTCCACACCTTTGGACGAGGCCTTTAGTCTGTCCGACACTTCTTTGCCCGATAACTGCTCCTCGCCCAGGCAGGTAAATACATCCAGTTTAACGGCGGCATGCAGGGTGCAGGTTTTCCAGAAGTACCCGGATAGCTCGAGCAGTTCGCCGGGATTCCATTCGTGGCTGGTCATCGTCGCTATTTTTCACCGAGATTTCGACTATGATGGGGGTTTTTCCCCTTTTGCTACTCGTGCTTCTTTTTCCTCATCCGGCAACAATTCCCAGGCACGCCGTTCGGGGGTCATCGTCCAAAAAGGGGTGCCATCGCTGGTGAGGCGCACTTTAATAATTTCGAAGTCGGGATCTTTTTTAATCTTTGCGGCCATAAAAATATCTTTGCCGTTAATCTCGGCCCAGACGCCTTTTATTTTGATACGTTCATTTTTCTTTAACATGATTTCGCTGGGTTTTCGATACCAGGTCGGACAGAGGTGAACTTCAATAAGATCAGCCCCTTCAAGCACCTCTATAACGGTTGCCGGTGACATGCCCGGCATGGGCACGACTTCTTTGGCCCGGATAAACCAGCACCTTATTTTTTCGAATTCCCTGACGTCATAAAGCCTGTTATATTCGCTGCCGGCCTCCCAGCCCTTCATCAATTTGGGGTCAACATCTTCTGCGTTAGCCATCATGAAGTTTGCTGCAAATATCAAAATTACAAATATTTTTAAGCCATTATAGTGTTTTTTCATAAAATCCTCCTTTAAAAAGCCCGAAATGGCCCATGGCCCACCGCGTATGGCGCCCATTTTATTTTTCTGACTTTATTATATCCATCGAAATCGGTTTTGCAACACAGAAGTTGGCCAGGTATCGTTTCGCCAGATAGCGCGAATGGGTTTCATTTTACCACGGGATCCGTGTCCGTTCTCTGTAAAAACCTCCGGTGGGCCCGTCATCGGGCAGCGTGGCCAGCCAAACCGGGGTGTCCGCACCCTGTTCGGGCGTCAAAGGTGCCTGGTCGCCGCCCATATCTGTTCTGACCCAGCCCGGGCAGGCTGAATTTACCAGGATGTTATCATCACGGACCGATTTGGCGATCAGCGTTGTAATGGCATTTAACGCGGCCTTGGAAAGACGATATGCCGGTGTGCCGACGCCGGCATATGCCGAATCCGCATCGGCTATTTCGGATAGAGACCCCAGCGTGCTGGACATATTTACGATACGGCCATATCCGCCCGCTTTCATCAGGACTATGCAATTCTGACACAGCATCAACGGTCCCATGACATTGGTTTGCAATGTCCTTTCAATTGTGCTGCGGCTGACATTAAGCGTATCTTCAGCACTGTCGATCAATATGCCGGCATTATTCACAAGAATATCCAGGCGGTCAAACTGAGCCTGGATATGTTTAACCGCCGTTTGGAGGCTGTCCTCATCGGTGACATCCAGCAATTCAAAGTTTACATCCAGGTTCTCGCCCTGCAGGCGGGAACAGGCAATCGCACCCTTGCCTGGGTCCCTGACCCCCAGAATCACCGAAATTCCCCGTTGGGCGAGGCTCCGTCCAATGGCATACCCGATGCCCCGATTGCCGCCGGTCACCAGTGCTACGCGTTTGTCATGTTTGGGCATTATTAATTTCTTAAATTATCATTTCATTTTTAAAAAATACAGACGGTTATTCCCTGAATTCGGTCTACACCTCTTTAAAATATTCATTAAGAAACCCGACAGTCAGCCGTTTTATACTCAAGGTGTCAGGTTTTTGAAATCAGAGGTCAGACGACAGCCTGCGGCCAGCTCAGCCGAATCGAAGACAGATGGCCCAGAAGGCAAGATCAAGCGCCTTAGCTGATTTCGGCTTTCTATCCGCTGTCATCTTTTTACTGACAGCTGACACCTGAAACCAGTTGTGGAACAGATCCAACTCAGAGGCTGCTAAGATTAAGACGCAGCATAAAGAAGCTGCCCCTCCCCATACACCGCCACCGGGTAGCTGGTCAGATCAAAGGGGTCCCCGTTCCAACAAACAAAAGATGCCCATTTGCCTTTTTCCAGTGTGCCGAGTCGGTCATCAAGTCCCAGGATTTTGGAATTTCGGCGTGAAATTAATTCAATGGCCTGCTGCTTGGATAGGCCGGCCCGCAAAAACCAGCGCGTTTGCAGCAATAGCTGACGCGCAAGGGTTACCGGATGATCGCTCATAAGGCCAAATTCAACACCGGATTCCACCAGGTAGCGCACATTGCGCCGGTCCTCATGTTTGAGTTCCACTTTATAGGCAAACGAATCAATCGGACCGTAAATAACTGGAATTTTACGATTTTTTAATTCCTGAAAAATCTCCGGCCGGTAAACGTCCCCCGCGTGATCAACGGTAACATTAATTTTAAATTCATCAACCAATCGCAAAAGTGCGGCAATATCATCGATTTTGTGGACGTGCGCGCGCAGGCGAATTTTACGACCCAATAGATTTCGCAGCACCCTATCTTCGGCAGAAAACTGGATGTCTTCCTTTT
>JBFFCW010000476.1:0-2736 GCA_041559695.1 Desulfobacterales bacterium | reverse complement strand
GGAAGATATTGAGGATATTACCCTCGGCGGCAACACCGCTATGCACCATATCCTGCTCAAACTCAACCCTGAATTTTTAGGGTATGCCCCTTTCCCGCCCGTGAACCACTGCTGCTTGGACATCAAGGCGCGGGATTTGGGAATCAGCATCAATCCTTCTTCTTATTTATTTGTCCTCCCTATTGAAGCCGGTTTTGTCGGGGCAGACAACGTTGGCGTACTCATCGCCGAAGAGCCTTACAAGAATGAGCAGAACGCACTGATTATCGATATCGGTACCAATGGAGAGCTGGTTCTTGGCAACCGGCACAAACTGATTTCTTCTTCCTGTGCTACGGGCCCCGCGTTGGAAGGAGCGCAGATCTCGTTTGGTATGCGGGCGGCGCCGGGTGCCATCGAGCGTATTTTGATCGATCCTGAAACCCGGGAAGTCGATTACAAAGTCATCGGCCGGGAGGCCTGGCGCAAGTACTCCGAGCCCAAAGACATGAAAACCAAAGGCATTTGCGGTTCAGGAATTCTGGACTTGTTAGCCGAGCTTTACCGGTCCGGTGTGATCACAAAAAGTGGCGCGTTTAACAAGCCGGCACTGAAAGATCACCCGCGTTTTCGCACGAACCCGGACACCCATCAACCGGAGTTTGTGCTTGCCTGGGCGGAAGAGTCCAGTATTGGTAAAGATATCGTAGTGACACAGAAAGATATTCGACAGATCCAGTTGGCCAAGGGCGCACTTTACGCCGGATGCAAACTTATGCTAAGGCGGATGGGCCTGGAAAAGGTAGATGTGGTCAAGATTGCCGGTGCCTTCGGAACCCATGTGGATCGCGAAAAAGCGTTGATTATGGGACTGTTTCCGGACTGTGAAATCGAAATGATTCAGGGTGTCGGGAATGCTGCCGGTGACGGGTGCCGGGCGGCTTTATTGAATACGAAAAAGCGCATAGAGGCCGATTGGTGTTCACGGAACGTGGAATACATCGAGCTGACGGTAGAGGAGACCTTTCAGCAGGATTTTATAGAAGCCTTGCAACTGCCGCATATGGAAGACGAATTTCCGCATCTGGCAGGACTTGTCTCCGAGAAAATTCTCAAACAGTAGGCTGAAGAACAGAAGGCGGTGCCGATGTTGGTAGATAAAAAGCGAAAAGTGGTATGTTTACAGCCGACCCTGAAGGTGTTGTCGTTGCCCTGGGAAAGGGATATAAACCGGAACGAATCGCCGGGCGATTGCAGGGAGCGTAGTGTTTAGTGTTTGTTGTTTGGTATGAGCTATATGATGCTATACCGGCATGTTAGAATACTAAATACTAAACACCAAATACAAAACACACTCGTAAAAAGGATGCTTTTCTGACTTTTTACGAGATTATCAAGTTTGTGCACGAAAAAAAATATTATGGCAGTGAACGAAAAAGACTGGTACCAGAAGGGCGTGCAGCTGAAGCAAAAAGGCCATTATCAAAATGCCATTGAAGCATTTAATCAGGCCATTGATAACCAAATTAAATTTGCCGAAGCCTATTTTGAGCGGGGTGTCTGTTTTTATAAACTGGGTCATAACCGGCAGGCCACAAACGATCTGGCTGCGGCTGCCTTGCTGGGCTGTGAGGCCGCCGAATTTTGGAGCAAGTACGATAGAAACAAATTTCAAAAACCAGATGAAGATAACGAATTTTGAATTTAAGGCTTGAGTTCTTTTTCATTTCTATCAAGCAGATAGAGCATCCGATCAATCAGATTGATATCCGATTTATCAAAATTAACGATTAAATCCACACCGACGCGATATAATTCCTCGTGATTTGGCTGTGAGGCGGCGCCCCCGGCGACCAGTCCGATATCTGCACCACCTTCGGCCTCAAGTGCCTCGGCCAGCTGGGCGACCAATGGTTGATTGGTGATATCGCTTATAGAGACGCACATCACATGGACATCATTGTCAATTGCCAACCGGGCGATTTGTAAGGGCGCCTGGTTCGTCGGGCCGATATCAACATCAAATCCGAATTCGGCCAGGGAAACCGCCAATTGTTTTGTCCAGCGATCGGGCCGATCGCTTTCCAGGTGAGCCAGAAGGATGCGCGGCCTTCTGCCCTCCTGCTCAACAAACGTATTTATTCTTTTCTCTATTTGCTTGATGCTCATGTTTGCAATCTATTTGAAAGGGTTTCATCCGTGTGCTGATGACTCCAGCATTGTTCCATAAATTTTAATGATGCGTCTAAATGCGCATAAGAGAAGACTTCCATTGACACAATTCCAGTAAATTCGGCCAATAATCTTATTATGGGGGTCATTTTTGTTTCGGGCAGCTGATCCAGCGCACCATGAAAATGATTTTCTGCAACTCCGTAAAGGTGGATGATGGAGATTTTAGCCGAATAGGTGTTGAAAAATTTTTCAATATCATCGCCGTGAAGAATAAGATGCCCGCAATCCAGGCAGATCGTAAGATCCAGCTCATAGATAATCGGATCCAGGAACTCGAACGGATAATCCAGGTTTTCAATGGAAATAAGGTGGCTGGGTGTCCCATTGGCCAGTATTTTGGCCAGATGTTTGATCACCCTTTCCTGCCAGCGTTTAACATTATCTTCATCAAGGGAAGTCTCATTATAAGGCACGTGCAGCGTCAGCGTCGCGGGGCTCAGGGGAGCAACCCGTTCCGCCACCCGGCTAATCGTTTCGACGGCAATGCCTTGTTGCTGTGGATCCCGGCTGCTGATGGATATG
>JBFFCW010000475.1:0-2737 GCA_041559695.1 Desulfobacterales bacterium | reverse complement strand
CTGTTTTAAATCTGCCAGCGTCAGGAATCCTGCCATGCGCTTGCCGCTGGTGACCACGGGAAGATGTCGGATAGAATTGGCTTTCATCAATTCAATGGCTTCACCAACCGACGCATTGGGCCCGATGGTGATGGGGTTTTTGATCATCAGCGATTGGATTTTCATATTATTTCCCCTTTAAGGTAAATCACTCTTAAAATGATATCAGCATTCGGGAAAAAGTAAAGGCTTAAAGGGCAGCTATTTTTTTGAGCGGGGCTGATAACTGCAAAGGGGTTCTTCTCTCATAAAATCACCGGTGGCCTCGTAAGCCCGCGCGCGACAGCCCCCGCAGACCCGTTTATATTCACAGGGCCCGCATTTTCCCTTCAGCTTGTCGTAATTTCGCAGCTCCGTAAATATATCTGAACGGTTCCATATTTCGGCGAAAGTCGACTGCCGAAGATCACCGCAATTTAATTCCAGGTAACCGCATGGCTGCACGATACCCCGGTGGGATATGAAACAGAAGCCGATGCCGCCCAAACATCCGCGGGTGACCGCATCGAGTCCGTAGCGTTCGAAGGTGACGGAAATGCCGTCTTTTTTGGCCCGCTGCCTCAGGATTCGGTAATAGTGAGGGGCGCAGGTTGCTTTCAGTTGAAGCGGCGCTTTTTCCCGCTGGTCATAAAACCAGTTGAGGGTGCTTTCATACTCGGCCGCGTCGATCTCCTGATCCACAATATATTTGCCGCGTCCGGTGGGAACCAAAAGGAAGATGTGATGGGCCACCGCACCCAGATCGACGGCCAGCGCCTGTATCTTGTTGATTTGATCCAGATTGGTTTTGGTGATGGTGGTGTTGATTTGAAATTCCATGCCGGCTTTTTTCAGCAAATCAATGCCCCGCAGGGTTCCCTCAAAGGCCCCTGCCACCTGACGAAAGCGGTCGTGGGTTTCAGGACTCGAACCGTCGAGACTGACGCTGATTCGTTGAATGCCGGCATCGACCAGTTGCCGGGCCACGGTATCGGTAATGAGGGTGCCGTTCAAGGCCATGACCATGCGCATGCCAAGCTCGGTTCCATAGCGGGCAATATCGTATATGTCCGGGCGCAGCAGGGGTTCGCCGCCGGTGAGAATAATAATCGGTTTGGCGATTTCTGCAATCTGATCCAAAAGGCGCAGGGCTTCGGGAGTGCCCAGTTCACCCTCGTGCGGGCCCATGGTTGCCGAAGCGCGGCAATGCACACAGGCCAGATTGCAATTGCGCGTGGTTTCCCAGGCAACCAGGCGCAATTCGTTTTTCTTCTTTCGGGTGTCGGAATGGGGATGTTTGGCGTTCATGTTATGTTGCTAAGTTCTTATCGCTTTCGCTGCTTCTAATGCGAAGTAGGTGAGTATCATGTCGGCCCCGGCGCGTTTGATGGCCGTCAGCGTTTCCAGCATCACTTTTTGGCCGTCGATCCAGCCCATTTTTTCGGCCGCTTTTATCATCGAGAATTCGCCGCTGACGTTATAGGCAGCGACCGGCAGATCGATTTCTTCGCGAACCCGGCAGATGATATCCAGATAGGCCAGGGCCGGTTTAACCATAATGATATCCGCCCCTTCCTCAATATCCAACGATACTTCACGGATGGCCTCTATGGCATTTGCCGGATCCATTTGATAGGTTCGCCGATCGCCAAACTGTGGAGCCGAGTCTGCGGCACTGCGAAACGGCCCGTAATACGCCGAGCAGTACTTGGCCGCATAGGACATGATCGGCACCTGACTGAAGTTGTTTTCATCCAGGATGTCGCGGATTTCGGCGACTCGGCCGTCCATCATGTCCGACGGGGCCACCATGTCGGCGCCGGCTTTCGCATGGGAAAGCGCCGTGCGGGCCAAAAGATCCAGTGAGGCATCATTGTCAATAATCTGCCCCTCCACGACACCGCAATGTCCGTGGTCGGTGTACTGGCAAAGGCACACGTCGGTGACCACCACCAACTCCGGCAGCCTGTCTTTTAAGGCCCGGGTTGCTTTCTGGACGATACCGTCATCGGCGTAAGCACGGGTTCCCAGAGGGTCTTTGGCTTCCGGTATCCCGAACAGCATCACGGCCGGAATGCCAAGATCCGCAGCCGAAGCGGCCGTTTTTATCAAATGGTCAACCGATAATTGAAAGTGCCCGGGCATGGAAGCAATCGGGTTTTGGACGTCACTGCCGTTAATCGCAAACAAAGGTAAAATAAAATCATCGACAGACAGGTGGGTTTCACGGATCATACGGCGGAAGGTCTCGTTTTGCCGCAATCGTCTGGGCCTGTAATCTGGAAATAACATATGGCTTCCTTCTGTAACTTGATTTAAATGGGCTGAAAAATTTCAAATCTTGATTTACCTAAAATTCGAAATACCAAAACCGAAATCCGAAACAAAATCAAAATCCGAATGTCTTAATGCTCAAAACATCATTAGTACAGCGAAAAGAGAAACGATGGATCTGGTGTCGTTTAGAGTTTTTGTCATTTAATATTCGGATTTGTTTCGAATTTCGGGATTCGAATTTCGAACTTTATTTCAATAAGAGGAAAAATAAACCTGTTTGGTGCTCAATTACATTTTAGGGCCCATGCGTCAGGGCAATTTCCTCGTCCGTTAAATAGCAGGCCGGATCCGGAGCCCATAGGTCGCCGGTGGTGGCTTCAGCACGGACTCTAAAATTGCCGGCGCATATATCCAGCCAGCGGCAGGTGGCACATCGGCCTTT
>JBFFCW010000474.1:0-2738 GCA_041559695.1 Desulfobacterales bacterium | reverse complement strand
TTACCCATAATGACCTCGTCGACAGCTACCGGCTGGGCATCCTCGTTCCAATCATAAGATTTGTTTTCAAGTTCGGTAAGACCCTGATCTTTAAGTTTGTCCGGCGCCGCATCCTGCATAGCCGTGCTCGAAACCGGCCTCAACTCCGCCCGTTTAAAGACATCTTTCATGACCACGGCACCCAATTCCGTCACCGTGACATCTTTTAATCCTCCGCCAAATGTTCCGATTGCCGTTCTCGATCCGCTGACAATAACCACTTCTTTCATGTTGAAACCTCCTTAATTTGCTTAACAAATATGAGAAAAGGGTTTATAACACAGATAAGAAGCCAAGGTCAACGGAGATAACATGTGTTTAATTCTTTTTTCATACAAGTTGCACTCCGATTACCAGTTGATCCTGGCGGCCAACCGGGATGAATTTTATAACCGCCCGACTGCTTCCCTGAATTACTGGTCCGGCCATCCCGACGTGCTGGCCGGACGCGATTTAAAAGGCAACGGCACCTGGCTCGGAATCACCCGATCCGGGCGCCTCGCGGCCATAACCAACTACCGGGAGCCTGCCGCGCACATGGAAAATGCACCGTCACGCGGCATTCTCATTCGCGATTTTCTCACCGGAGACGCATCCCCTGAGCATTATCTTAAAGCCGTCAGTAAAAAAGGTAAGGCCTATAACGGATTTAATTTAATCGCCGGTGACCCGTCCGGACTCTATTACTATTCGAATCGTGCTACCCGCGTCCGCCGTCTGCAGCCCGGGCTTTACGGCATCAGCAACCATTTGATAGACACCGCCTGGCCCAAGATTCAGAGAGGAAAAGGTCTGCTGAAGAGACAGCTCAACGGCCGGGAAAAAATAGACATTGAAAAAATTTGGGAAATTCTTGCCGATCGATCGCTGCCGGCGGATAAGGCGTTGCCGGACACCGGTGTGGGGTTGCAATGGGAACGGATTTTAGCGCCGCTGTTCATCAGCAGCCCGGATTACGGGACACGTTCCTCATCGATTGTTCTGATGGAAAATTCCGGTCAGATAACCTTTATGGAACGCACATATTTTAATACTTCCGATGCTGCAGGGAACGGAAAAACAGTATCGCACAGTTTTAAGCTAAACCAATAATCCGGAGTTCGGGGAATTTTGTCATCGCCGGCCTGTCATCTAATCTATTTTATCTTTTTGGCTTTTGACTTCTGTATCAGCTCCCGCCACTTATCCAGTCTGGCTTTAATGGTCTTTTCAAAGCCCCTGCTGGTTGGGGCGTAAAAGTGCTGCCCTTTGAGTTTATCCGGCAAATATTCCTGGGCCACAACCGCATCCTGGTAGTTGTGGGCATATTTATAATTTTTGCCGTAGCCAAGATCCTTCATCAAGCGGGTAGGTGCATTGCGGATATGAAACGGTACCGGCAGAGAACCTGTTTTTTTGACGACGCGGTTGACCTGGCTAAAAGCCGCATAAATGCTGTTGCTTTTTGGCGCGGTCGCCAGATAGACGGCCGCCTGGGCAAGGGCCAGTTCACCTTCCGGATGCCCCAGAAATTTGAAAGCTTCCATAGCGCTCAGCGTAATACCGAGTGCATCGGGGTCGGCATTGCCGATATCTTCCGAGGCAAAGCGCACCATTCTGCGAGCGATGTAAAACGGGTCCTCTCCGGCCGCCAGCATGCGCGCCAACCAATAAAGGGCCGCATCCGGATCGCTGCCCCTCAGGCTTTTGTGAAGTGCCGAAATGATATTGTAATGTTCCTCGCCGGCTTTGTCATAGACCAGCGCCTTCTTCTGGATGGCGGTTTCTAAATCCTTTAAGGTAATGTTGCCGCCGGTTGTCGAACTCTCGGATTTTTGTTTCGACAGCACCAGCGAAGCCGCAACCTCCAGGCTGTTTAACGCTACCCGTCCATCGCCATCTGCTATTCGGATGATGTAATCCTGTGCTTCCGGATCGAGTTTGAGGTTGCGGTTCCCCAGGCCGCGTGATTCGTCATGTAATGCCAGTTCAATGATAGCGGCAATATCTTCCTCGGTGAGCCTGTCTAACGTGATTACCCGGCAGCGGGACAATAACGGGGCGATAACTTCAAAGGAGGGATTTTCAGTGGTGGCTCCGATCAGTGTAATCAGGCCGTTTTCGACATGATGTAAAAATGCATCCTGCTGGGCTTTGTTGAATCGATGGATTTCATCGACAAACAGAATCGTTCGTTTGCGGTGAATCTGCTGTTGATTTCGGGCTTCTGCAATAACCGTACGTATTTCTTTGACGCCCGAAAGCACAGCCGAAAAATGAACAAAATAGGACCGGGTTTCCCCGGCGATAATGCGGGCCAGCGTTGTTTTGCCGCAACCCGGAGGCCCCCAGAATAGCATGGAAAATATTCGGTCTTCTTCAATCGCATGCCGAATCAAAGATCCTGCGCCCACGACATGATCCTGGCCGACAAACTCGCTGATATTGCGCGGCCGCATTCGCTCCGCCAGCGGCCTGGTGGCTTCAGTCGCTTTTCTGGCGTGATAATCGAAGATGTCCATGAAAAAAACCTTTGGTATTTTTGTTATTGGTTATGGGATTATTTCCTCTTTCTTTTTTTTTGTGGGCGGCCCTCTCGCTGCCGGAACAGCATTCGAATGGGTGTCTTGTCCAGGCCGGCCTGAGCACGGATCTGGTTGATTAAAAAGCGTTTGTAGGAAAAGTGGACCGCTGCCGGATAGTTGACAAAGCAAACAATT
>JBFFCW010000473.1:0-2741 GCA_041559695.1 Desulfobacterales bacterium | reverse complement strand
TATGACAAGCAGACCAATAAGATCCGTTTTCCCTATTACAAGGCCGGCAACCGCCAGAGACAGCAGCCATCGATAACATTGGGCCAGGGATTGACCTCAAAGATTCTTCAATCGGCGCAACCCCTTTTGTGTGAGACCTTACAGCAGCAGATCGATCAGGGCGTGATCATTGCGACCGGCGAATGTGAGACGTATCTGGGCGTGCCCATTTTAACCGGGAAAGAGGCGACCGGCGTTCTCAGCGTGCAACATCCCCAACCCCGTCGATACACCGTGGACGATATGCGCCTGGTGAGTACGATTGCCGCCAATCTGGGAATTGCGCTTGAGAATGCCCGCTTGTATACAGATTCGCAAGCCGCAAATGAAACCCTGCAGTTACGTGTCAATGAATTGGCTGACGCCCGTCTGGCCATGCTGAACATGATGAAGGATCTCGATGAGTCCCGAGCAGAAGCTGAGGATGCCACCAAAGCCAAAAGTGATTTTCTGGCGAACATGAGCCATGAAATCCGCACCCCCATGAATGCCATCATCGGGATGGCGCATCTGGCCATGAAAACCGATCTCACCGCCAAACAATACGATTACCTCCAAAAAGTAGATATCTCTGCCAAGTCCCTTTTAGGGATCATCAACGACATTTTGGACTTTTCAAAGATTGAAGCCGGCAAACTGGACATGGAGTCCGTGGGCTTCCAGTTAGAGGATACCCTCGACAACATTTCGACGCTGGTGGGCATTAAAACCCAGGAAAAAGGACTGGAACTGCTTTTTAAGACCGATCCAGCAGTGCCCGCAGCACTGGTCGGTGATCCCCTGCGCCTGGGGCAAGTCCTGATCAATTTATCCAACAATGCCGTCAAATTTACAGATTCGGGGGAGATCGTGATCTCTACTGAATTGGTCAAAAAAGACGGGGCCCAGGCGACCTTGAAATTTTCGGTTCAAGATACCGGCATCGGCATGACTGAACAACAGGCCGCCAAGCTGTTTCAACCATTTTCGCAGGCAGATTCCTCAACGACCCGCAAATACGGCGGCACCGGCCTGGGGCTGACGATCAGCAAGCGGCTGGCAGAGATAATGGGCGGGGAAATCTGGGTGGAAAGTGAGCCCGGCCGGGGCAGCACCTTCAGTTTTACCGCCAACTTCGGTCTGGGAAAAGAGAAGGCCAAAAAACGTTTTAAGCCCGCCAAGGATCTGCGGGGTATGAAGGTTTTAGTGGTGGATGACAACGCCACCTCAAGGGACATTTTTCAGGATATGCTGGAATCTTTTACTTTCGAAGTCACCGTGGCCGCATCCGGACCAGAGGGAATCACAGAACTTGAGAGCACCGAGGAAGATAAACCTTTCGAGTTGGTTGTTATGGACTGGAAGATGCCGGGAATGGACGGCATCGAGGCGTCCCGGCGCATTAAAAACCACAGGGGATTGAGCAAAATTCCAGCCATCGTTCTGGTGACCGCTTACGGCCGCGAAGCGGTCATGCAACAGGCCGATGAGCTGGGACTCGAGGGTTTTCTGTTAAAACCGGTCAGCGCTTCGATGCTTTTTGACACCATTATGCAGGCCTTTGGAGAAGCGGCGCCCGAAACTTCACGGGTGGTAAAAAGAAAAGAACAGGAAGAGAGGGCTTTGGAAAATATTCAGGGGGCCCGCGTGCTGTTAGTCGAGGATAATGAAATCAACCAGCAGGTGGCCAGGGAGATTCTCGAAGGCGCCGGCCTGAACGTTGAGCTGGCCATCAATGGCCAGGAGGCCGTTAACGCGGTGAAGGAAAACAATTATGACGCGGTGCTCATGGATGTTCAGATGCCGGTGATGGATGGGTATACCGCTACGCGGGAAATCCGAAATCTGAAATCCGAAATCCGAAATGTGCCGATCATTGCCATGACCGCGCATGCGATGGCCGGTGATGAGGATAAAAGTCTGCAGGCCGGCATGAACGGCCATGTGACCAAGCCCATTGACCCGGATCAGCTTTTTGCCACCTTGCAGAAATGGATCCAGCCAAGTGAAAAAAGAATCCAAGCCCCACATCCGGAAGTTCCTGTCGAGCGTCCTGAATCGGATAAGGCGGTGGCGGAAGAAGATGAGCTTCCAAAAGATTTACCGGGATTTGACCTGTCAGATGGATTGAAAAGGTTGCAGGGAAACAAAAGACTTTATCGGAAGCTGCTTTTAAACTTTGCGACCGACTACAGTGGCGCAGCCAACGACATCCGTATTGCGCTGGATGCAGAAGATTTTGAGCGCACACACAGCCTGGTTCACAATATCAAAGGATTGGCCGGTAATCTTTCGGCCACAGACTTACAGGCAGCTTCCGTGAATCTGGAGAAACTCGTCAAAAGCGTTGGAAAGAAAAGCCCTCCGGTCGAGGATTTGGAGTTGAAATTCTCGGAGCTTGAAAATGCCCTCGATCAGGCGCTGGTGTCGGCGCAAAGCCTTGGTGCATCCGCTGAAGAAAACGTTTGTAAACTATCCGATGAAGAGATTGCAGCTATCCCTGCTGAACTATCTCAGGATATTGCCAACCGCATTCGCGATGCGGCTGAAATGGGGGATGTCATGACGCTAAATGCCATCGCCGCAGAAATTAAGACGCACTCAGATTCCTGTGTGCCGCTCAGCGAACAGATTGTCCAATTGGCTGAGGACTTTGACCTGGATGGTATTCAAAAACTGGCGGATGAATTAGAAGCAAGCTAATTATACAGATTTTTTGGATT
>JBFFCW010000472.1:0-2744 GCA_041559695.1 Desulfobacterales bacterium | reverse complement strand
TGAGCAGGACAATCGCTATTATGCCAAACTGTCGGGGTTGCCGTTGGTGGAACCATCGAGTGTGGAAGAAGCCAAAGAATTGATCTCATATGCTTTTGAGATCTCTGAAAAACTGCAGGAACCGGTCCTGTTTCGCACAACCACCCGCATCAACCACTCCAGCGCAATTGTCACCCTGGGAGAAATAAAAGCGCCCAAAACCAAAGGCGACTTTATCAAAGACCCCTTCAATCTGGTCACGGTACCGGCTGTTTCCAGAAAATTACATGTTAAGCTGCTGCAAAACATCGAAAAGGCTTTGGAATTTTCAGAAGAATCACCCTTTAATTTCCTTAAGGGTGATGGAAAATGGGGCATTGTTTGCAATGGTGTCAGCTACAATTACGCATCGGATGGCATCAAAGAATTAAATATCGCCGATCGCGTCAGGGTGCTTCGACTGGGCTTTTCCTACCCGATGCCCGCTAAAATAATTAAGTCCTTTTTGAAAGCATGTGACAAAGTGCTGGTTATAGAGGAAGGTGAACCCTATATGGAGGAACAGATCAAGGCCTTTGCCCAGGAAGAAGGCTTAACCTTGCCGATCCGTGGAAAAGCCAAAGACCTGTTCACCCGCCTTTACGAGTTTGACCCCGCCCAGGTAAGAGAAAATATTGCCAAGTTTTTCGAAATACCGTATACCCCCACCGCCAAAACAGATATTTCCGATGTGCCAGAGGTGCCACAACGACCGCCCAACCTGTGCGCCGGCTGCTCCCATCGCGCCACGTATTATGCCGTTAAAAAAGCGGCCGAAGGCCTCGGCACCATTTATCCCACCGACATCGGGTGTTATACCCTCGGTGTGCTGCCACCGCTTTCGACAGCGGATTTTTTGCTGTGCATGGGCTCCTCGGTCGGCACGGGATGCGGCTTTTCAACTGCCACCGATAAAAAGGTGATTTCCTTTATCGGCGATTCGACTTTTTTCCACTCCGGCATTCCCGGTCTGGTCAACGCTGTTTTTAATAACCATAATTTTACGCTGGTCATTTTGGACAACAGCACCACCGCCATGACCGGTCATCAACCCCATCCGGGAGTTGATATGGGAGATTTCAACCTGACTGGCTATGGCCGGGTATCGATTGAAAAAGTGGTTCGGGCCATTGGTGTGCCGCATGTGGCGGTGATCAAACCCTATCGGGTGAACAAGAGTATCGAGGCCTTAAAGGAAGCCATCGATTTTAAGGGCGTATCCGTAATCATTTCCAAGGAAGCCTGCACCCTTTATGCCCAGAATCTTAAAAAGGCCAGGGGCAAACCCTTTTATATCAGCAAGAAATGCAAAAACCACAGAGATTGTGTCAATGAGCTTGCCTGTCCGGCTTTCTATACCGAAGGCGAAAAAGTCTATATCAATGCGGACCTGTGTACGGGCTGCGCTGTTTGCGCCCAAATTTGCCCGGAAAAAGCAATCGTGCCCGTTCGCTCAAAAGAAAAGGCAAAAACATCATGATGACTACAGTCATCATGACAACCGGAGTGCTGGAGTGATGGAGAATTGGATTTTGAAAGCGAATGTGAAAAAGAAAATGACCACGAGTTTTAAATCAACTAACTAAAAATCAGGGACAATTTTATGCAAACAAAAAGACTGATCATCGTAGCCGTTGGGGGACAGGGAAACCTGCTGGCCTCCAAAGTGCTCGGCGAGGCGGCGCTGCTGGCCGACGTTCCCGTGCGCATGAGTGAAATCCATGGAATGGCCCAGAGAGGCGGTGTAGTAGAATCCGCAGTGGTTTTTGGCGATGCCGCCAGCACGATTATTTCAGATGCTGAGGCCGACGTGTTGCTGGGTTTCGAGCCGTCGGAAACGCTGCGAGCGTTAAATAAATGCAATGCCGATACCGTAGTGATCACCAATACGGCACCGTTGCCGCCGTTTACGGTAGCCATCGGCAAAGGGACCTATCCGGATATACAGGAGCTTCAGGAGTTGATCCGCAATAAAACCGCCAGGCTGATCGCTTTCGATGCCCAGACACTGGCAAAACAGGCCGGCAATATCATGTCTTTGAATATGGTGCTGCTGGGCTCGTTGATTCAAACCGGAATTATGCCGGTAACGGCTGACAACGTTAAAGAAGCCATTCGGACATCCACCAAAAAGGCCTTTGTCGATATCAATATCAAGGCTTTTGAAATGGGTTTTGAAGCCGCCGCTGAGGCTGCATGATTTTATGGTTCTTGTGATGATGCCGCGGCAAAAAATCACCCCCGGACTTTTGAAACCAATCGACCTTTAAAATAAAATTACAGCAGATGATGATTATAACCAATTCGTTACTCAAAAAGGAGGAAGACCATGCCCTGGAACGATAAGTTTGAATGCATGCCGGTGGAAGAGCTTAAGAAGTTTCAGTTGGAGAAATTAAAAGAAACCGTAGATTGGGTATCTAAAAAGGTGCCGTTCTATAAAAATAAATTCAAAGAAATGGGTGTTAAAGCCGGGGATCTCAAAAGCCTGGCAGATGTCGCCAAGCTCCCGTTTACCGTCAAAAATGATCTCAGAGATAATTATCCCTTCGGCCTGTGCGCCGTGCCTTTAGAAGACGTGGTCAGAGTCCATGCGTCCTCGGGTACGACCGGAAAACCGATTACCGGCCCTTATACCGCAGAGGATTTGGAACAATGGATCGAGTGTATGGCCCGCAACCTACATGCCGCCGGTATCCGCAAAGAAGATGTGGTCCAAAACGCTT
>JBFFCW010000471.1:0-2768 GCA_041559695.1 Desulfobacterales bacterium | reverse complement strand
CGGGCAATCAGGCATTCGAAATTTCACAAATCGCTGAATCCTGTGGTGTCGATGCCATTACCATTCACCCACGAACCGCCAAACAGGGGTTTAGCGGCCACTCCGACTGGGCCATCATTGCAAAATTAAAAAAGCAGATTAACGTTCCGGTGATCGGCAACGGCGATATATTCAGCGCGGATGACGCGATCGCCATGCTGGAGCAAACCCGATGTGATGCGGTGATGATCGGCAGGATGGCCATCGGCAATCCATGGATTTTCACCCATGTGCTGGCGCGCTTGAGGGGCGAGGCGGAGCCGGAAATTGATCTGGGACACCGCTTTGAAATTATGACCCGATATGTACAGGAGTCTGTGAAATACTTCGGTGAGGAAATCGCATGCCGGATGATGCGCAGCCGTTTGTGCTGGTTTGCCAAAGGGCTGCGAAACAGCAGCCAATTTCGCAAATCGATCAATCACATTTCAACACAAACCGACGCCCTGCAGCGGATCGAGGCTTACAAGGAATCTTTGCAGGTCAAACAATGAGAGTGACTAAAGTGACTAAAATGACTAAGGTTGATGTGTCGCTGCGCTCCTTCTTTTTTATATTTAAATGACAGAATTCCTCAACTTTAGGCGCTCTAACCACTTTAAAGAATTATTTAACCTGTACCGAATTACCCGTTTTTATGCCCTTATCAGAGACGATGACGGCTTTGGCTTTATTAGGTTCAACTTCGATAATTCTAATCTCACCGGTCTTTTGCCCGTGGAAGAAAAATCGCTGGCCATCGCGCCCTTCAATAATACGGCTGGTATCAAAAACCTCAAATTCATCCCCCGGCTCCAGGCCCACCCGGCTGCCGGCGGAAAGAATAATTTTATCTCCATCAACAGCAGTGATAAAACCGCTCCAGTGCTCATCCTCCAGTGCCCAGCAAATGGTTTCGCCTATTTCCTTAATGAAATCGCTTAAGGTTTCATTTATATCGGGCAATATCATTTTGCCCTCCGACTGCATCAACTCGTAATCCAGCTCTTCGATTTCAACTTTACGGCTAAAGCTCTGATCAAGAATTTTGGCACCGGTTTCGGTAGTATAGACCTCGACGCTCACCAATATCTGGATCAAATGATGGGTATCTTTCCAAACCATGCCCCGCAGCTCATCCAGCATACCGATATCATCCAGGCTGCCGGTGACGACCGCATTTAACCCGAGTTCTCGGCCAATGATCGCCAGGGAAAAATTATCGACCTGGCCGGACGGCAGCATCGGCAATTCCTTGAAACCGCTTAAATTTTCGTCACCATCCGAATTTGCAACCGTAACGTCGTCACATTCATTATTCAGGTATTCCGGGATTCCTTTGCGAAATAGCAGGGTGAAATCCTGTGAGCGATACAGGGATTTATTTTCAAAACCGATAACGGCGGCCATTCGCTGGAGGTCGTCGTCGGAAAATCTGATTTTGCGTGTTAATTTCTTGGTGGTCTTGCTTACGGTTTTCTTGGTTTTATCCACCGTGCCCTGATAGCCGGTGGAACAGCTGACGAAGACAAAACAAACACCCGCAAACCAGATGAGCCCCAGGAGAAATAACGTCTTTTTGAGGATCAATTTTGAACTGGGCATTATCATGATTTGTTTCAACACTACCTTGTTAATATGGAATAATGGAATGGTGGAAAAATGGAATATTGGGCGTATAAGAACGGATGATGTCCTGATTTTAATTTCCGATGAGGACCATCCAGATAAAAGTAGATCTCATTCCGCTTAAACCCAATATTCCAACATTCCATTATTCCAGCACCCCATTGCATTTGATTACGACAAACCTGCTGATCTCTGGCATGTCCCAGAAAACAAAGTCATCAATGTTAGAATAATTATCCTTGCGATGTCAAACGGTCTATGTCCTATCTTAAAATTAGCAGTTCATCTTCGAAGACAGAGAAATAAAGTTCTTAAGGTGTTCTAAAATTAGAAGTGCCTAAAATGACTAAAGTTGCGGAATTCTGCCCGTCGAGAGCCTCAGGGTCGAACGATCATATTTACTATAAAAGATGGAGCGCAATGATCCTTGACACCCGGTAAATATTTTGAAAAACATTTAGAATTATTAAAAGATTTCATAACAGGGAGACGGACTAAAATGGCCTCTATGGATGAACAGATTTTAAGAGCGACCAAGGAAATTGTGGTAAAATTCATTGAAGGCGGTCGGATATCTCCGGCCGGTTTTCCCGACTTTTTTAAAACCATATACCAAACGGTTTATGACACCGCCAAAGGCGCGTCCGATTCACCAGCGCCGGATGAAAAAGAAGGGTAAAGGGAAACGGTCGCAAGGGCTATGACTCAGTGGGCTTCGGTCCAGTTATCGCCCACCGCAACGTTTACCATAAGCGGCACTTTTAGATCCCAGATACCTTCCATAATTTCTTTGACCAGATGCGTTACGGTATCAAGTTCATGCGGCGGGACTTCAAAAACAAGCTCATCGTGGACGCTGAGCAGCATCGCTGTTTCCAACTTGCCATTTCTGATCGCTTCATCCACTTTGATCATGGCCAGCTTAATGAGATCGGCTGCTGATCCCTGAATCGGCGTGTTAACAGCCGTACGCTCGGCAGCCTGCCGTACGTTATGATTGCTGCTGCCGATATTCGGTAAAAGGCGTATGCGTCCCAAAAGCGTGCTGGCCATTTTTGTCTGATTGGCCTCCATTAGCGTTTGATCGATGAAACGCTTTACGCCTTTGTATCTGGCAAAGT
>JBFFCW010000470.1:0-2785 GCA_041559695.1 Desulfobacterales bacterium | reverse complement strand
GTTGATATCATTTTGGGTGAGCGTATACAGGGTGGGCTGACCGGTAGTGCCGCTGGTTGAATTGATCCGAACAATTTTTGCCCGGGGTGCGCAGGTGATCAAACCATAGGGATGCCCGAATTGCTGAATGGAATCCGCCTGCATCTGCCGGTGCTCATCTTTGGTCATCAGCGGTATTTTTTGGAAATCTTCGAAGCTTTGAATATCGTCAGGCGTCAGCCCGGCTTTCTTGAATTTTTCCTCTCGATAATAAACCGAATTGTCAAAATTATAGCGCAGTTGTTTTTTTAAACGGTTCCATTGAAGCGCTTTCATGTCTTGCGGAGAAAGTGTTTCAACGTCTTCGTTCCAAAATTTGCGGTTTTCTTCCATTGGACTTTTTATCGGAACCTCAAGATTCACATATCTCTATCATCAGATCTAAACCCTCGATCGGATAAAAGAAAGCCACCTGCCCGTGGGCGCCGCTTCTTGGAAAGCCTTCTACCAGCTTCAAACCTTTAGCCGTCAGCGTCTTTAATGCCTGTTGAAAATTATCAACCTGAAAGGCAACGTGCTGAACCCCGGATCCCGCGCGGGTGACTATCGGATCCACACCCGCCAGCGGCTTTTGGAATTCGATAAGCTCCATTTGCCCGGAACCCAGTGGATAAAATGCGATTCGAATTCCGGCATCTTTAATTTCCACTTCCTCCCGGACCTTCAGGCCAAAAAAATGCGAAAGCGCATCCATGGCTTTGTGGAGGTCTTCGACAACAACGCCAATATGGTCAAATTTCTTGAAAATCGCCATTTCTTAATTTATATTAACGATCGATGCGAGGGGTTTTCTTCTTCAGCAAAAGGTAGCAGTTTGCAAATGTCTCAAGTTGACAGTCAAGATCGCTTGTGCTATCCGGTTGTATACAGTATACGAAAATGGTTGTCAACGACAGGTCCCCGGGCAAAACGGGCCCACGCATTCAACCCTCTAATCTGTCCGATAACCCCACAAGGGAGATCATATGCTACTTCAGGTCATCTTTAGCGGTCTGGCCACCGGCAGTATTTACGCCCTTGTGGCTCTGGGGTTAGCCTTAATCTACAACACAACCGAACATGTCAATTTTGCCCAGGGTGAAATGTCGATGGTTGCCGCTTTTGTGGGATTCACCTTTTTTAGTATGCTGGGGCTTTCGCTGTGGATCGCTATTTTACTGACCCTTCTGATTTCAGCCCTGCTGGGGATCATCACCGAGCGGCTCGTTATCCGCCCGGCCATGCGCGCGCCCCATTTCAATATTTTCATCATTACCCTGGGCGTGTCGATTGTGATGAAAAGCCTGTCCGGCTTCATCTGGAGTCACAATGACTATCCCTACCCCAGTATCTTTCCGGATGAAACCATTTCTATCGGCGGCGCCACGTTTGATTTAATCGGTCTGGGAAATATCGGCGCAACCATTCTGCTCATGGTTATTCTGTATATATTTTTCATGTACACGCGTTATGGAACTGCTATGCGGGCGGTTAGTGAAAGTCAAAACGCCGCCCTGCTGATGGGGGTAAATGTCAAGCAATCTTTTGCGGTCACCTGGGCCATCAGCTTTCTGGTGGCGGCGGTCGCGGGGATTCTGATGGCACCGGTCGTATTTCTCAGCACTCACATGGGAATCGTGGTCATCAACGGTTTTGCTGCGGCCATTTTAGGGGGCTGGGGCAGCATCCCGGGTGCCATCATTGGTGGGATGCTGCTGGGCGTCATCGACAACGTCGCGCCCCTGTATCTGCCTTCTCAAATCAAGAATGTAGTCCCCTTTGCGGTGATTTTCATTGTACTGGTGATCCGCCCCAAGGGAATCATGGGCGTTGAGCGTTTTACCAAGGTTTAAACAGGTGATTTTTGATGCAATTGTCGGGTAAATGGAAAATATTGGGTTGGTCAGCCGCATTCGTCATTTTACTCATCCTGCCTTTGTTCTTAGGTAAATACTCTGTTTTCCTGTTGAGCCTGCTGGCAATTTATGCCCTGGTTTCCCTGGGCTTGAATCTTTTAATGGGCTATACCGGACAAATCGCTGCCGGTCACGCCGGATTTCTGGCCATTGGTGCCTATGTCACCGCCATCGTTACGGCCAATTTGGAATGGCTGCCCTGCCCGATAACACTTTTGCTGGCCGGCGCCGCCAGCGGGCTGATCGGCTTTCTTCTGGGCATACCGATTCTGCGTTTAAAAGGTTTCTACATAGCGATGGCCACGCTGGCATTTGGCGTGGTCGTCAGTGAGATTATTCTGCAGTGGAGCTCGGTGACCGGTGGTGACGACGGCTTCAGCGTGCCCACGGCCAGAATCGGCAGTTTTGTGTTTGATTCCGACTTCAAACTTTTTTACCTGATCATTCCGGTGACAATTGTGATGACCCTGCTGGCCAGGAATCTGGTAAATGGGTATATTGGCCGAGCGTTTATTGCCTTAAGAGAGAGTGAAGTCGCCGCCCAGACCATTGGCGTGGATCTGGCCAAATATAAAACCATCGCCTTTGCCATCAGCGCCTTCTATACGGGTGTTGCCGGCGGCCTGTTTGCTTACTTGATCACGTTTTTGTCCCCGGATGCGTTTACGATTGAACTTTCCATTGACTTCATCGCCATGATTGTCATCGGCGGGATGGGTTCGATTTTAGGATCCATTATCGGAGCAGTCATCCTGACCGGTATCCAACAAGTTTTGGCGGGCTTGCTGGACCTGCAGATCTTGATTTTTGGCTTGTCTTTGATCATCTTTATGATATTTATGCCCAGAGGC
>JBFFCW010000469.1:0-2817 GCA_041559695.1 Desulfobacterales bacterium | reverse complement strand
TTTTCGATACCGCCGTAATTTAAGAGCACCGGAAGCGGATGGAGGGTCTGATTGGGGTTATCAAGATCGACTTCCAGCAAATTTTTCCCAGGGATGAATTTGACATAGCCCGCAAAAATATCATTCATAATGTCAACCGCTTCCGGGTTGTTGGGGCTGGGAGACGAGGCAATTTTCAGGTGAGATTTTTTTTTATAGATCCTTACGGTATTGTATGTGCTGATCCGACATGCGTATGGAAGTGAGACCGTTTCAGATATGGTGATGTTTCGCTTGATCCCGCGATCAGACATCATCTTCTTTAATCGCAAACCGCCGTAATTTCCGGGCACAATAATAACATGCTGGCCGGCCTTGAGGTTCGGGACCAATTTTTCAAATATGGGTTTATGTGCAAAAGAGGGGACAACAATTAAGATGACATCGGCTTCTTTTGCGGCTGCTTCAATATCCATGGTAGCGCCGCTGAGTTGACCACCGGCTCTGATGTCTCCATCTAAATACATCTCTTTTTCTTGACTGATTTTTAGATAGTCCTCTGTCTCGTCGAGGGGCTCGTACATAATGACAGGATAATCTTTTTCAGCGATTTGTCCGCAAACGGCTCTGCCGCCATGTCCACTTCCTAATACGGCGTATTTTAATTTTTTATTCATTTCAAATTTTTCCGTCTAAAGTTATCGCTGATCGTTCAGCCGCAGTTTAGACTTCAAATGCCTTTTTTGTGCCCTGGTGCCTTGGCGGCGGAACTTTTACTAAAATAAGAATTTATAAACTACAGTTTCAGTAGAGATGGCATGCGACGGCGTGCCCTGGTTTTACCTCTTTAAGGGGTGGTTCAGTACCCCGGCATATGTCCATCACCTGCAAGCACCGTGTCTGGAAACGGCAGCCGGGCGGCGGATCAATGGGTTGGGCAACTTCGCCTTTAATTTCAGGGATGGGCCTGGTGTAGGCGGGATCGGGGATCGGAACCGCAGCGATGAGGGCCTGTGCATAAGGGTGATAGGGCTCGGTGATCACTTCCTTGGTGATGCCCAGTTCCATAATCCGGCCCAGATACATGATCATTAACCGCTCCGAAATGTTGGACAGAATGGAAAGGTCGTGGGAAACGTAGATGCATGAAAAGTTCATTCGTTCGGACAGGTCTCGGATGAGATCCAGAATGCCGGCCCGAATGGACACATCCAGCATCGACAAGGGCTCATCGGCAATGACCAGATTCGGTTCTAAAACCAAAGCCTGGGCAATACCCACCCGCTGTCTTTCCCCGCCGCTCATCTGATGGGGATAACGGTTTTTATACTCCTCAGGTTCTAATCCGGCCATCGATATCGTTTCCAGGGTTCTCTCGCGGACCTCCGCTTTATTCTTATCGGTAAGCGCCCGCAAAGGCTCTGCCACTAAATCGAAAACCGTATACCTCGGGTTAAGTGACTCATAGGGATCTTGAAAAATGAGCTGAACTTCACGGCGATATTTCCGGAGCTCCTGTTTCGACATATCGGCAATGTCGTTATCTTTATAACGTATGGCACCGCCGGTCGGCTCCCGCAGTTTGGCAATAGCCAGGCAGCAAGTGGACTTGCCGCAGCCCGACTCTCCGGCCAGCCCCAAAATTTCACCGGCCTCCAAGGAAAAGCTCATACCATCGACGGCTTTGATGATTCTGGGTTTCTTGCCGCCCACCAGTTTGGCCAGAAAGGTGGGTTCGAGATAGAAATACTGTTTTAGGTCGCTGACGTCGAGGATTGCCATGTCTTTTTGTCTCCCGCTAATTTGCGAAATTCTTCTACATGATCGGTACGGATGCAATGCACGAAGTGCCCCGGTTTTATCTCCAGATCCGGCGGCCTTTCCTTTTCACATTCCGGAATAACAAACGGACACCGGAAGGCAAAGAGGCATCCGGGAAGGTCCCCGAGCAGGGATGGCGGTGAGCCGGGAATGGAAATGAGTTCCCGATCGAGTGCCTGAATGCTGGGAAAGGCATTTTTAAGACCCAGCGTATAGGGGTGATAGGGCTCGTTGAAAAGCTCCATCGATTCGGCAAATTCCATTAAGCGGCCCGCGTACATAATTCCGATGCGATCGCTCATTTCCGCAATGACGGAAATGTCATGGGTGATAAGCAATATGGATACCGATGACTCGGACTTCTTGCGGATTTCCTTGATGTTTCTCAGTATGCGTTCCTGAACCAGGACATCCAGCCCGGTCGTCGGTTCATCCATGATGACCAGGTCAGGATTTAAAACCAGGGACATGGCGATCATGGAACGCTGGCGCATACCGCCGCTGAATTCATGGGGGTAGGCTTTCATCATGCCGGCCTGGAGGCCCACGGCGTCAAAGAGCCTTTTAACAATCTGTTCGCATTCGGCTTTACTGTAATCGGTGTGGGCCTGGATGGCTTCGATGCACTGGTCTCCGACCCGGTAGACCGGATTGAGGGCGTTCATGGCACTCTGGGGGACCAGGCCAATCCCTTGCCAGAGAATTTTTTCCCGGAAATCCCTCTCCGGCATGGACAGAATGTCCTGTCCTTTGAACTCCATTTTGTCAGCTGTTACGTGAGCGCTTTTGGGAACCAGACGAATAAGGGTTCGAATAAGGGTCGATTTGCCGCAACCGGATTCACCGGCCAGGCCGACGACCTCGTTTTCATCGATGGATAAAGAAATCCCGTCATTGGCCTTTACAACACCTTGCTCCGTTTGATAATGGGTCCTGAGATTTTCTATTTCTAGAATCATTTCGTGTTCTCTCCGCTATCGCTGTTTGAGGCGTGGATTGGCCACTTCCTCGTACGCC
>JBFFCW010000468.1:0-2852 GCA_041559695.1 Desulfobacterales bacterium | reverse complement strand
TTCGGGGAAATAGCTTCTGCCATTAACGTTGATATCCCATCCGGAGCGATGGAACAGCGCAATCGTGGCATTTTGCAAGCTGCCTTTGGGAATTCCCAGTTTGAGTGGATTTTTCATTTGCCGTATATCTCCTTGGGATCAAATACGGGCTCTCCGATTATCTTTACGGACCCGTCTTCTATTTTTTTGTGGAAGCAGCTGTGGTGCCCGGTATGACATGTTGCACCGCCAAGCTGTTCAATTTTTAACAGCACTGTGTCTTCGTCGCAATCGATGCGGATTTCTTTTACAATTTGCTGATGGCCGGAAGTCTGGCCTTTGACCCACAGCTCCTGGCGGGTGCGACTCCAGTAGGTCGCTTTACCGGTATTCAGCGTGGCCTCCCAGGCCTGCTGATTCATGAACGCCAGCATCAGAACCTCACCGGTCATGTAATCCTGGGCGATCGCTGGAATTAGACCGCTCATTTTATCAAAGTTGGGCGACATCATTTTTTATAAAATCACATGTTGAAATTGTTCCCTAAACGGGTTAAATTAAAAGTTTATGGTACGGAATATTTCTTAGGCTAAAAATGTATCTTTACAGTTTGTAAACTTTGATGACTAACCGCAACATGGCTAAATGTCAATTAAAATGTTTTAGCACAAAAGGCACCAAAATTTCATTTGCAGGCCTAAAGTTCGATCAACCTTGACGGCCAAGCAATTTGTTTCTGGAGATATCCGCATAATGCCAAACCGAAAAACCAAATCAAAAATTTTAAAACAACGCAGAAAACCAAAAAAGCGGCGGTTTTTCCCAAAATTGGTGCTATGGTTGTTTGTGCTGGGATTTTTTGTTGCGATCCTGGGGGCACTGGCCGGTGTCGGCGTATATTTTTACATCAGCAAGGATCTGCCCCATATTAACTCTTTAACCGAATATCATCCTTCCATCATCACCAACGTCTACTCGGATGACGGCCGCAAGATTGCCGAGTTCTTTAAGGAACGGCGGATTATCAAGCCTCTGGATGAAATGCCCGCGGCGTTGATTAATGCCTTTATTGCTGCAGAAGATTCTCGCTTTTACAAACACAAGGGCATTGATTTTTACAGTATTGTCCGGGCCTTTTTCAAAAACCTGGAGGCCGGTACCATCGTTCAGGGCGGCAGTACCATCACCCAGCAGGTGACCAAATCCTTTTTGCTAACACCGGAAAGAAGCTACACGCGCAAATTAAAAGAAGCCATTCTGGCCTATCGGATCGACAAGGCATTCAACAAAAACGAAATTCTTTATCTGTATTTGAACCAGATTTACCTGGGACATGGCGCTTACGGTGTCGAGGCGGCCGCGGAAAATTATTTTGGTAAAACCGTTAAGGATCTAAATATGGCCGAATGCGCCATTCTGGCGGGATTGCCTCAGGCGCCCAGTAAATATTCTCCGTTTAAATATCCGGAACGGGCCAAGCAGCGGCAAATCTATACGTTAAACCGTATGGTGGATGAAGGCTTTATTTCCAACATCCAGGCCACCGAAGCCATTAATACCGCAGTGGAGATCAAGCCGCGCCGCAACTGGTATATCGAAGAAATTCCTTACTACACCGAACAGGTCCGCCGCTATGTCGAGGAAAAATACGGCCGGGATGTTCTATACACTCAGGGACTCAAGATCTATACAGCCGCCAGTATCGAGATGCAAAAAATCGCCCGGGAAGAGGTTGAAAAAGGCCTGTATGATCTGGATAAACGCCAGGGTTTCCGGGGGCCGCTAAAAAATTTGGCCCCGGAGGAAATTGAGACATTTTCGCGCACGATTCAACCCGAGATGGACGGCAATTCACTTCAAGCCGGCCAGACCATAAAAGGTGTTGTCGTAAAAGTGGACGATAAAAACAATACGGTCACGGTTCGAATTGGAAATTTTCTGGGACAGATCGCGCTTGAGGATATGGCGTGGGCCCGCAAACCGGACCTGGAGGTCGCTTACTATGAAACCAAAGTAAAGCATCCCGGTGAAGCGCTGGCTGACGGAGATGTGATTCTGGTTAAAGTCAAAGAAAAAAAAGAGGATTCGGATTTGTGGCAGCTGGCACTGGAACAGGAACCGGTGGCCCAGGCAGCGCTGCTGTGTCTAGAGGCTGAAACCGGATTCATCAAAGCCATGGTCGGCGGCCGCGATTTTCGCGACAGCCAGTTTCACCGCGCTTTGCAATCCAGGCGCCAGCCGGGCTCGGCCTTTAAACCCATCATTTATGCAGCGGCATTAGACAAGCAGTTTGATGATGAACCCGATAGATTTTATACTCCCGCCTCGGTGATTATTGATTCACCGATCGTGTTTGAAGACGAAGAGCGGGATTTTACCTGGAAGCCGAAGAACTATAAAGAGCGATTTTTCGGCCCGACCCTGATGCGCGACGCCTTATCCAAATCACGCAATGTGGTGACGATCAAGATATTGAAGGATATCGGTATTGATTATGCCATCGAATACGCTCGTAAACTGGGAATAACCTCTAATCTGGCCAAAGATCTTTCTATCGCCCTGGGGTCCTCGGGTGTATCGCTGCTGGAGCTGACCAAAGCCTATTCGGTGTTCGCCAATCAGGGATATCTGGTTGAACCGGTATTTATCACCAAAATTGTCGACCGCGAAGGCAATGTGCTTGAAGAGGCGGCGCCGGAGCGCATTAAAGTCATCGAAAAGACGACCGCCTACCTGATGACCCACCTGCTGGAAGGTGTGGTCAAGCACGGGACCGGCTGGCGCGTTAAGGCCTTAAACCGGCCGGTGGCGGGCAAGACCGGCACCACCAACAATTTATTTGACGCCTGGTTTATGGGCTATACCCCCCAGTA
>JBFFCW010000467.1:0-2874 GCA_041559695.1 Desulfobacterales bacterium | reverse complement strand
CCCCGCAGATGAACAGAATGTTGGAGGTGTCTACTTTAACAAAATCCTGCTGCGGATGTTTCCGGCCGCCTTTTGGCGGGACACTGGCCGTTGTGCCTTCAATTATTTTCAAAAGCGCCTGTTGAACGCCTTCCCCCGACACATCACGCGTGATCGACGGATTGTCAGATTTGCTGGCAATTTTATCGATCTCATCAATATAGACGATCCCGCGCTTGGCTTTGTCTACATCGTAATCCGCATTCTGAAGCAGAGAAAGAATGATGTTCTCGACATCCTCGCCGACATAACCGGCCTCGGTCAGGCTGGTCGCATCCGCTATGGTAAACGGTACGTTCAAAAATCTGGCAAGCGTTTGAGCCAGCAGTGTCTTTCCGCAGCCGGTCGGGCCAATCAGCATGATGTTGCTTTTCTGGAGCTCAACATCCCCGGTGTTTAATGTGGAGTCAAGGCGTTTATAATGATTGTAAACCGCTACCGACAGCACCTTTTTGGCCGATTCCTGTTCGATCACATATCCGTCAAGCTTTTCCTTAATTTCTTTGGGCGCCAGGATACGATCCGATTCCTGGGTATCCTTTTCGCTCTCTTCCTCAATGATTTCGCTGCACAGCTGGATACATTCATCGCAAATATATACCGCCGGGCCGGCAATCAGCTTTCGAACTTCAGATTGATTTTTCCCGCAAAAAGAACAAAACAGATTGTCGTTTTCATCTTTTTTCTTTGGCATATTAGCTCTCCGACTGTTCTAAGTGGTCAAGGTCGTCACGGTTGGCAATGACATGGTCAACGATTCCGTATTTTTTGGCCTCCTCACCTGACATGAAAAAGTCTCGATCGGTATCTTTTTGGATGTCCTCCAATTTTTTACCGCTATGATCCATCAGAATCCGGTTTAAACGATCTTTCATTCGCAGGATCTCTTTGGCCTGGATTTCAATATCAGAAGCCTGTCCCTGAAAGCCCCCCATGGGTTGATGGATCAAAATCCTTGAATTGGGCAGCGAGTAACGCTTCCCATGTGTTCCTGCAGCCAGCAAAACCGCACCCATGCTGGCCGCCTGGCCGATGCAAACGGTGGCAATATCCGGTTTAATATACTGCATGGTGTCATACACCGCCAAACCGGCAGTTACCAGACCCCCGGGGGAGTTCACGTAAAAATTGATGTCCTTGTCGGGGTCTTCGGATTCCAAAAAAAGCAGCTGAGCGATAATGAGATTGGCAATCTCATCGTTCATGGCCGTGCCGAGAAAAATGATGCGGTCCTTGAGAAGGCGCGAATAGATATCATAGGCGCGCTCACCCCGGCTGCTTTGCTCAATTACCATCGGTATCAGTGGCACAAATTATCTCCTTCGCTGGTTATTCGATTCAAATCCTTACTTCTTTGCCTTTTTAGCCCGTTTTTTGGCCTTGGGTTTATCGGGCGGTTCAGGCTTCACATCTGTGATTGTGCTATTATCCATAATAAGTTTTATCGCTTTTTTTTCAAGTAACGTATGCTTGAAATACCTGAACTTATCCGGATTTTGATCATAGAATTTCTTGATTTCCTCCAGCGGCTGGTTAAAGCTTTCAGACATCTCCGTCAGCCCGCCTTCCAGCTCTTCATCGTCGAGGCTGAGGCTTTCCTGATCGATGATTTTCCCCAAAATGAGATGGCGTTTAACCTGCTTCAACGCCGTGTCGCGGTATTTTTCGGCAATCGCCTCTTTTGAAAGCCCCATTTCTTCCATGGTTGTGTTGCGGTAGGCAAAAGAGCGCTCGGCCTCCTCGATAATTCCCTGAAGCTCCATCTCGACCATGGTATCCGGTACTTCAAACTCCGTTCCGGCAATCAAGTCGGTGAAAATCTGCTCGTTGAGTTCCTGCTCGGTTCGTTTTTCGTAACCCTGTTTTAAATTATCCTGAATCACCTTTTTTAGTTCATCCAGCGATTTATAGGGGCCTGCTTTTTTGGCCAGTGCATCATTAATCGGCGGTAAAATCTCCTTGCGGATTTCGTTCAGCACCACCTGAAAATCAATTTTCTGTTCGGCCAATTTTTCGTTGGGAAAATCTTTGTCAAATTTTACGCTAAACGCTTTGGAGTCCCCCGACTTCATGCCGATCAGCTGGTCGTCAAATTCTTTGGAAATCATGGCCTTGCCGATTTGCAGGCTAAAATTTTCAGCATCGGCAAATTCCGCCACAAGCTCTCCATTCTGGAAGCCTTCCAGGTCGAGCGAGACGAAATCCTCTTTTCGGGCCGGCCGATCCTTAGAAATCTTTTCCTGCTGGGCCATTCCCTTCTGCAGCGATTTGAGCTGAATGTCCACCTCCTCATCGCTGGCTGCATGCAGTGTGCGTTTCAGCTTCAGCCCTTTAAAATCGATATCATCAATTTCGGGAGTGATCTCCACGGTGGCATCATATTTGTAGGAACTGTCGGCCGCCAGCTCGGGTGGGTCCAGCTCGGGGTTGCCGACGATATTTAGCTCGGTCTGCTTGATGGCATCGATAAATGAACTTTGGATCAGTTTTGATGATACATCGGCATGCACATCTTTTTTAAACATCCGTTCCAGAACCGACCGCGGAACCTTTCCCGGCCGGAAACCCTTTACTTTGGCGCTTTTTTTTAGTTGGTTATAGGCTCTGTCCAGTTCCCGGACAACTTCATCCTGCGGGATTTCGATATGAAGCGTTTTCTTGACGCTGCTGACATCTTCAACTTTAAATGGCATAATGTTTCCAGTTCAACAAAATTTAAGCGCCTTGTAGAACATATTCACCGCAGAGTCCTTAGAGCACACCGAGAAAATCATCAAATCTTATTGTTTTTTAACCTTTTAAACCCAATCTCAGCGTTCTCTGTGTTCTCTGTGG
>JBFFCW010000466.1:0-2877 GCA_041559695.1 Desulfobacterales bacterium | reverse complement strand
AGATCTCGCCGCCGGCCTTGTAACAGGTCGGGCGCGAGCTTCGCCACCATTTGGATTGATTAAAATACATACATCGATTTTGCTGACAGATGTTACCCGCCAGGGTCCCCATAACCTGGTGATGATAGGAGCCGACCGCAGAAGCCGCCTGGGCCAGACCGGGAAAATTTTCCAAGATAAGAGATTCGGCGTGCAGCCGTTTCAGGGGGGTTAATGCACCGATGCGGATATCCCCATTGCCCCGCCGGACATAGTCCAGGCCCGCTATTCGTTTAATGTTGACGAGAACCGGCGGGCACTCAACCCGGTGCTTCATATTCACCAGCAGGTCGGTCCCGCCCGCAAGGATTTTAGCAGCCGGCTCTTTTTGCAGAATGGCGACGGCCGCTTTAAGATCTTCCGGCTCAAAATATTCAAATTTTGGTAATCTCACAACTGCCCCCTTTTCATCAATTCTGAAACAAGCCCGCCGTCGGTGATTGCAGAAAGGCCGGTCATTATATATTGGTCCCGCACACCACCGGAGACCTGAATCGGATATAATTGTTTCATATTATGAAATTATGTTTCATAATAATGCTGTGTATTACGATCTTACACTTGGCGTCAAGTGTATATTTATTTGCAAAATCTCTGAAAATTGGGATTTACGAATTTTCATATTGACCTTATAAAACATCATAGTATAAATTTCATCTAATAAAATTTATATTCATAATATGAAACAATATAACGATAAAAAATCGATTTATAAAGTTCAGGCGCTGGAGCGGGCCCTCGATATTTTAGATTGCTTCAGCTTCCAGGACAGAGAATTGAGCCTGACGGATATGGTTCAGCGCACCGGCCTCAATAAAACAACCGTCAAACGCCTGATTTCCAACCTTACCACCCGCGGCTATCTCCAGCAAGAGCCCCAGTCAAAAAAATATCAGCTGGGAATGCGTCTGTTTGAACTGGGCGGCATTGTGTTTTCCTCATTTTCCTTGCGCCAGGCCGCTTCTTATCCGATGACCCGACTCCAGAACGAGGCCGGTGCAACCGTTCTTCTGGGGGTCAACATGGAAGATCAGCTGGTTTATATCGACAAGCGCGAGGGTCAAGGAATGATCCGGGTTTCATCGGAAGTCGGCTGGCGACGGCCGCTGAACTACGGCATGCTGGGCATGGTTTTAATGTCAAGCCTCGATTCGCAGGATGTAAAGCGCGTTTTGCAACAATATCCGTTAAAGCCATATACCCCGCTGTCGATTACGGATACGGATGCGTTCAGCCTTCGCCTGGAGCAGGTTCGCGATCAGGGTTACGTTGTGGAAAAAGAAGAAGCGGTCGAAAACGTCATCGGCATTGCCGCTCCCATCCGGGATTATTCCCGTCAGGTCGTCGCCGCCCTGGGGATCGCACTGCCCGCCGGGTTGCGCAACCAGGTCGATGATCTGGATCAGATCATCGACCTGGTCAAAAATGCCTGCGAAACGATTTCGTCCGATCTGGGATATCTTAAAATATAGTCATCGACCAGGAATATTATTTAATCCTACTCGTACACAAACATCTCCATTAAACTGAGTAATGAATTAGGTTTCAGGTGTCAGTGTTCGGGTGTCAGAATTGAGAATGCTTAAATCCCTCCGGGTCAAAGGCTGAAACTTGACACCTGACCCCCGAAACCTTTTGATCTAAGCCTTGCGCTGAAAGTTTTTCTCTACTCTGGTTGGTTTTTGACCACTTAAATAAAATAGAAGGCAATGAGGAATGAAGGGTTTAGAAAACCTAACGCTAGGGCAGGTACTAGAAAAAGCGGCAGTCGAATCTCCAGACAAGGTTGCGATCATCGACGAAAAAATGCGCATAACCTATTCGCAACTAAACGGATTGACCGAAGCTTTAGCCGTCAGCCTTGCCGAAATGGGTTTTAAAAAGGGCGACCGGATCGCCATCTACATGAGAAACTCCCTGGAGCTGGTCACGGCTTTTTATGCCCTGCAAAAAATCGGGGCCATCGTTGTCTGGCTAAATGCGATTTATCGCATGTCCGAGGCGCAATTCATCCTGAAAAATTCAGAAGCCAGAGGACTTTTTATTTTCAGCCAATGGGACGGTTACGATTACCTGAATGAAATTTTAAAAATCCAACGAGAATTGCCCGACCTTGAACAAATTATAGTTGCCGGAAACAGCCAGGGCGAGGATGTCGCTGCTTATGCTCAATTAATCGATACCGGCAAAGGAAAGGCACCGGCGGCGGTTTCCATCGATCCAATGGAGGATCTGTGCATGTTGTTGTATACCTCCGGCACCACCGGGAAGCCCAAAGGCGCGATGATCACCCATTATGCGGCCGTGCGGGCCGGGTGGGAATATTCAGTGGGCGTCCAGGCCGCGCCGGAGGATATTTTTATTGGTATTTTGCCGATGAGCCATTCCTATGGTTGCGGATCAATTCTGATACAGCCCATCGTCCTGCAGTCTACTCTGGTCTTAATGGATAAATTCGATGCCGAGAAAGCGTTCAGACTGATCGAACGTGAAAGAATTACCCTGCAGCTCGGTGCACCGCCGCACTATATCCTGGAATTAAACCACAAAAACCGTTCAAATTACGATCTCAGTTCCTTGCGGGCCGGTTTGATTGCCGGAATGATTGCGCCGGAAGGACTCATCACCCGGGTGGAAAAAGAAATGGGCGTATACCTGACCTCATTCTGGGGGGCTTCGGAGGTGGGTCCGGGTCTGGGAACCATGTGCCCCTATCCTTCGACACTGGATATTCGCGAAAAATATATCGGCAAACCGATCGCTGATACGCAAATGCGCGTCGTCGACCCGGTAACCCATGACCAACTGCCGGATGGCCAAATCGGAGAGCTTTCCCTT
>JBFFCW010000465.1:0-2884 GCA_041559695.1 Desulfobacterales bacterium | reverse complement strand
CATGCTCGACTCCGCCGATATACTGATCAACCGGCATCCAGTAATCCACCGCCGATGGGTCAAACATGCCTTTATCAAAATGCGGGCTGCAATATCGGTCAAAATACCAGGATGATTCAACAAATGTATCCATGGTGTCGGTCTCGCGACGTGCGGACGGATGGCCGCATTCAGGACACTGCACCTTTACAAACGAATCCAGCTGCGGCAGCGGAGACCTGCCGCCTTCCAGCATTTCGACATCTTCCGGCAGAACGACCGGAAGGTCTGATTCCGGAACCGGCACAATTCCACAATGATCGCAATGGATGATGGGAATTGGCGCTCCCCAGTATCTTTGCCTTGAAATGCCCCAATCCCGTAAACGATAGCTAACCTCTGCTTGCCCCAGGTTATTTTTTTCCAGAAACGCAGCAATCGCCTCCATTGCTTTTTCATTTTCCATTTCGTTGAAATCGCCGGAATTAACCATGATGCCCGGCCCCACATAGGCCTCCGCAAGACTTTCAGACTCCAGATTTTCATCTTCCGGTTTTACGACGACGATGATGTCCAGGCCATATTTCTTGGCAAAATCAAAATCGCGCTGATCATGAGCCGGCACAGCCATTACGGCCCCGGTTCCGTATTCCATGAGCGCAAAGTTGGCCGTATAAATCGGGATGCGCTTGCCGCTTAAGGGATTAATGCAATTGGCGCCGAGAAATACACCTTCTTTTTCATATTCCTCTACAGCCTTATCCGATCGATCCAGCATCGATATCTTATCGACAAAGGCCGCCACCGGGTTTTCCTGTGGCGTCCCCCGCGAAAGCTGAAGCGTCAGCGGATGTTCCGGCGCCAGGCACATAAAGGTTGCACCGAAAACCGTATCGTGACGGGTCGTAAATACCGGAATGACAACGTCTTGGTTTTCAACCGGAAAACGAATCTCAGCCCCGACGCTTTTCCCGATCCAATTTTTCTGCATCGTGGTTACTTTTTCCGGCCATCCGGGCAGTTGATCGGAATGCGCCAGCAGATCGCCGGCATATTCTGTTGTGCGGAAAAACCATTGCCACAGTTTTTTCTGGCGAACCTGCTGACTGCAGCGCCAGCATAAACCGGATTCAACCTGTTCATTGGCCAGAACCGTCTGACAGGATTCGCACCAGTTCACAAACGATTCCTTGCGATAGGCCATTCCGTTTTTATACATTTTCAAAAATAGCCACTGTTCCCAGCGATAGTATTCTGGCCGGCAGGTCGCAATTTCTCTATCCCAATCATAGGAGAATCCGAGCTGCTTGAGCTGAGCACGCATGGCATCAATATTGGCATAGGTCCATTTGGCCGGATGGGTTTTGTTGGCAATGGCGGCATTTTCTGCCGGCATGCCAAAGGCATCCCAGCCCATGGGATGCAACACATTAAACCCGCTCATTCGTTTGTATCTGGCGACAACATCGCCAATGGTATAGTTGCGAACGTGTCCCATATGAATCTTGCCGGAAGGGTACGGAAACATCTCCAGAAGATAATATTTTTCTTTGTCGGGATCTTCTTTGACTTTGAACAGCCCGTTCGACTCCCAGTAAGCCTGCCATTTGGGTTCAATTTGTCCGGGATCGTATTTCTCGTCCATTAGCGAAACCCGCCTTTTTCCTATTGGGTTGATCGTTTATGAATGCTTGACTTTCTAAATAAAACATCCCCGTGATCCATCTTGGGACCCCAGGGAAAAATTCTTCCCAATATTTTTCATGCCATAAAATGATAACAATAGCAAGGCTGTCAGTCAAATCCACCAGGGGGGGGGCCGCTGACACGCTATCCAGTGTGCCGATACGTTTTGGTGAGTTATCGGCCGCAGGTTTTGAGCCGAGAAATCGTTTGACTTGTTATTGACAATTTCATATTCAGCCATTTAGAATAATAGGTTAGCAATCAGATTCATATCAACACATTTGTTCAACAGGTGTTTCAAAGTAACATTCGGGGTTAGGACTCTATGAGCATAAAAATCCTTATTAATGCGATTGATCCGGAAGAATGCCGCGTCGCCAAAGTCAAAGCAAAGAATCTGGAAGAATTTTATATCGAAAGCGCCTCGCGGGAGATCACCCAGGGTAATATATATAAAGGAACGATTTCACGAATCGAGCCAAGCCTTCAGGCGGTTTTTGTGGACTACGGTGCCGAACGGCACGGCTTTTTGCAGCGCCATGAAATCCACAGCGACTATTTTCAGGAAAGTGAAGGCGGCGTCCATACAATCGAAAAGATGGTCAAGCGCGGGCAGGAAGTTATGGTTCAGGTCACCAAAGAGCCGTTTATGAAAAAGGGCGCCATGCTGACAACCTACATCTCTCTGGCAGGCCGGCATCTGGTCTTGATGCCCGGCAGTGATAAACGCGGGATTTCTCGAAAGATCGAAGATGAAGAAGAGCGCAGCCGCCTCAAGGATTTGATGGATAAATTAAAGTCACCGGAAGGTTTCGGCCTAATCGTCCGGACCGTTGGCGTGAACTGCACCAAAACCCTCATGTCCCGCGACTTAAGATACCTGCTGCGCCTTTGGAAAAACATCAAAAAAAGTGTAATGCGGGAGCCGGCGCCGACACTTCTTTATCGGGAAAGACACCTCGTTCTCAGGTCGATCCGTGATTACTTTACGCCGGAGGTCGGTGAAATTCTGGTCGATGAGCCTGCTGTCTTCCAGGAAGTAAGGGATTTCATCAAAATCATTTCCCGCAAACACCATAAAATCGTCAAACTATATAAGGGCGCCAAGCCAATTTTCACTCAATTTGGAATCGAAAACCAGATTGCGACCATATTTGAAAGCCGGGTCACCTTAAAATCGGGGGGCTCCATCGTCATCGAACAAACCGAAGCGCTGGTG
>JBFFCW010000464.1:0-2885 GCA_041559695.1 Desulfobacterales bacterium | reverse complement strand
GGTTCGGCTAATTCCGAATTTTTTGGCCATTTCTCTTTCTGGAGGAAGTCTGTCGCCAGAGCTAAGTTTATGATATTTAATATAATTTTTTATATTTTCTACAGTTTTTTGGCGTAAAGTCTGGGTTTCAGTCCTGGGATTTCCCTATGTTGACACACCGAATCTGGATCGACTGGTTAATGAAGGCGTTTTTTTCAAGAATAATTTTGTTGCGTCTGCTTCCTGCACGCCATCCCGGGCAAGCCTGTTTACAGGATACTATCCCCATACCACCGGCATATATAGAAACGCTGAACCCTGGCGTCACTCCTGGATCGAAAATTTAGCGGACGCTGGATATTACTGCGTAAATATCGGCAAAATGCATACCTCCCCTTATGAAACCCCGCTGGGATTTCATGAGCGGTTTGTCATTGAAAATAAGGATCGGTATTTGGAAGGCCGTTATTTTTTCGATCGTTGGGACCTCGCCCTTCAATCATATGGATACGTCAAACCGCAACGGGAGCTTTATCGAAAAAGAAAGGACTACAAAGAGCGTCTGGGGGCATTTGAGTGGGAGTTGCCGGAAGCGTTGCATTCTGATTTTTATGTGGGGGATTTAGTCACCTGGTGGCTTCGGACCAAACCCAAAACCGAACCGCTATTTCTCCAGGTCGGTTTTCCCGGTTCGCATCCACCCTATGATCCAATCCCGCGGTACTTGAAACCGTATATGAGTAGAGATTTGCCGATTCAAGGGGCTTCCCGGGAAGAGCTGGATGCCCTTCCACCGCCCCAAAAGGCTTGCAATGTACACAATACCGAAGTGGATCACGACTCTATTGCCTGGGCCTTGAATCCCACCGAAGAACAGCTTTATCGACTACGGGCCCACTATCTGGCGAATGTAACCATGATCGATGAAAAGGTCGGTCAGATCCTAAATACTTTTGAAGAAGAGGGCTATTTAAAGAATGCAGTCGTAATTTATACTTCGGATCATGGGGATTGCCTGGGGGACCATGGCCGCATTCAAAAATGGTGCATGTACGACAGCGTTACCCGGACGCCGCTGATCCTCTGGGGGCCAAAGTATCTCAAAGGCGGACAAGTCATTGATGACCTGGTTCAGCAGTTTGATATTGCACCGGTGATTCATGAATTGGCGCGGGCCAGGAGTCCTGATTCCTGGGAGGCCAAATCGCTGATGCCCCTGTTGCAGGGCTTCCACACAGAACCTCATCGCGAGTTTGTTTTTTCTGAACAAAGATCAGATCCGATTAATTCAGGGCTTACCGAAACGGAATTTATGACCATGGTCAGAAGTAAGGACTGGAAGCTGGTCCATTATCTGGGCAATGACAGTGGCGAACTGTATCACCTCAAAATAGATCCGAATGAACAAAAGAATCTGTGGACACGTCGCAAATATAACCAGAAAAAAGAGGAATTGATTCGTACCCTGCTGAATTGGCGGATGCGCAGTGACAATAATACCGCCGGCTGGACAGAGGCCTTTCGATAAGCCAGTCGAATATTTATAAACCGAAGGAACATGGCGGGCGATTTCACTGCGCACTAGATACCTCCGCATCTGAATTTGAGCTTTTAAGCATCGCTGATGCGTTCAAAAACTTTCTTGACGGCCGCAAAGTCCCGGTCGGCCAGACCCTGCCCCATTTTCATCGGCGGTTTGCAGAGCAAAGCGGAGGTCCTCGGTCATGTTTTTCAGCGGAAACGGGCCTGAAATTATCATCGACCGGGGACTAGGGAAATATCTTCCCCGGATTCAAAATTCCATTGGGGTCGAACAATGTTTTCACGCGTTTCATCCACTCCAGGCTGTTCCCATGTTCGGCCGACATGTATTTACGCTTTCCCAAGCCGACGCCGTGTTCGCCGGTGGCCGTTCCGCCCAGATCCAGGGTTTTATGCACCAGACGCTCTGAGATTTGGTGGATCAGATCCCATTGCTCGCGGTTGTCCTTTTGACCGGCAATGTTCAAATGCACGTTGCCATTTCCGGCATGGCTGATGAAGTAGCTGGTTAAACCAGTTGGTTCCAGTTGTGCACGGATGGCGGCAATCAACTCCGCATAGGCGGTAATGGGGACGGCGACATCCATCACCAGAACACCGCAATCCGGGTGATTGCGGATAATGATCTCACCCAGGGCGTGCCGAGCTTTGAAGATGCGATCGCGTTCCGATCGGCCCACGCCCGGTTCAAACATCTGGCAGCCCTCACTTTTGCAGATTTCCTCGGCCATCTCCAGGACCTCGGTCAGCTGACTGGTAGTGGCCCCGTGAAATTCCATGATAAGGGTCGGCGAGACCGTTAATTTTAGATTTTCCTCCGCGTTCATCAACTCGATGCACTCGGGGCCCAGCAACTCCAGAGCCGCCGGGTTGAGCCCGGACCGCATGATCTCGAATACGACGTTGCCGGCAGCTTCCACCGAGGGGAAGGTGGCAACGGCTGCCGAAAATTCGACCGGCAACCCGACCAGGCGCACCGTGGCACCGACGACTATTCCCAGGGTTCCCTCGGAACCGACAAAAAGACGGATGAGGTCATATCCCGATGATGTTTTGCTGGCCTGATTGCCGATCTCGATGATCTCACCGTTGGCCAAAACCACCGACAGGCGCAGAACATAATCTTTGCTGGATCCGTAATACACCGTGCGCGTCCCGCTGGCGTTATTGGCAATCATGCCGCCAAGTGTTGCGCGGGCGCCCGGGTCCGGCGGGAAGAATAACCCCGTGTGACGGAGCTTTTCGTTCAGGTCCTGGTAGATCACCCCCGGCTCCACATCGGCTTGAAACGCTTCCGCGCGAATATCAAGGATCCGGTTCATCTGTGCAAAATCCAGTACGATTCCGCCCTCAACCGGGATCGG
>JBFFCW010000463.1:0-2909 GCA_041559695.1 Desulfobacterales bacterium | reverse complement strand
AGCGAAAATAAACTTACCCGTAACCATGTGGCATTTAGCCTGAAAGTGCGAAAAAATAAAAGCCCGAAATAGGACTATTCCGAATAATTTAAAAATCTTAAATAAATTACAAAAAAACTTGACATCTCCATACGGCCATTCTATGATAATTAAAATTTCCTTACCTGGCATCTTTTTGTTATTAGGCTGCAAGGGGATCTTGGGAAAACGACATATGTAATCCCCCAGATGCCGGTCGAATACCGCGCGGGAAGGAGGTGAATCCACACCTGTCAGGCATTAAGCGCAACAAAGGAAATTATTAGGCAAATGAATTTAATTATCAGGCAAACGTATGAAAATCTAATTATCCGTTAAGGAGGAAAATTAAGATGAAGAAACTTATTTTGGTTATTGCTGCATTGGCCCTGATGGCTTCACCGGCCATGGCAGTGGATTGGAATTTTTACGGCTCTGCCCGTATGGCCACCTGGTACATCACCGATGATGATCTTGACAGCACCACTGATCCTTTCAACGTCGCCGGTGCTCCCAACATTGGTGCAGATGACGACGGTGTGCAGTGGCAGCTGCAGGGCAACTCCCGGCTCGGTGCCAGAGTGAAGGCCGAAAACATCTCAGGCCGTGTCGAGCTTGCGTTGACCAGTGCGAACGCCCATGATGGCGGGGTTGGCACCCGTCTGATTTACGGCGAATGGGATTTTGGTGCAGGCAAGTTATTAGTCGGCAAAGCCTATACCCCGAGCAGCCAGTTCATCTCAGGTCAGGCGTACGCCGCCGACCTTGGCCTGCTGGGTGTCGGTACAAACTACGGACGCCGCGTGCCCGGCCTCCAGCTGAAGTTCGGCGGGTTCACCGTTGCGCTGCTGGAACCCGGTCAACAAAGCAGCGGCTTTAATTCATTTACCGCCGGTACCGCAAGTGGCGATATCGATTCGTACCTTCCCAAAGTCGAGCTAGGCTGGGGCATGGCCATGGACACCTGGAACTTTAACCTCATGGGCGGACTCCAGTACATCGAAATCGAAGATGTTACAAATCTTGCCGGTCAATCGAACGACATTGATGTCACCTCCTGGATCGTCGGCGGGGATGTGGGTTTTAACTTCGGCCCCGCTTATGTCAAAGGGGCCGTTTCGTACGGCGAGAACTGGACCAATGCCCGCTGGAGTGATCTCGGTTTAGTCAGTAACACGGCCGCAGCCGGTGTATTTGACGGCGATGACGACGTCGATGACAGCACAAACTTCCAGGGGTCGTTGGTTGGCGGTTTTAAGTTTACCGACCAGGTGACGTTTGAGGCCGGTTGGGGCTACCGGTACGCCGACAGCGACGCGGACGGCCTCAGCAAGGATGAGGCTTGGAACCTTTATGGCCAGGCCGTTATCGCGCTTGCTCCCGGTGTTTGGCTGATCCCGGAAGCCGGCTACTTCGACTTCATGGACGGTCCTGACGACGAAGATCAAGGCAACGAGTTTTATCTGGGTGCCAAATGGCAGATTGACTTCTAAGTTGCCGCAGCGTTTTGCTGTAGCTTAAGCTTAGATAGCCAAGAAAATAAAACCCGGGGTGGTTTCACCCCGGGTTTTTTTATGCAAAGTTATTGGCTTTAATCTGTTGACAATACCGTCACCCGTTCTTCCTCTCCACGGTTCGGGGGAGATGATTAAGGTGAGGGGGCATTTTCTTTCAAGTTTTTAAGTATCAATTCCAAAATAGATTCTGTATTTCTCAGCGCGTCATGATTCCAAACTCTTAAAATTTTATAACCCTTCTTTTTGAGATAATCTTCCCTTAAAGTATCGGAGTTTATATTTAAAGCATGTTGGCCGCCGTCAACTTCGATAATGATCTTTTTTTCGAAACACACAAAATCAACGATGTAAGGTCCAATATGTTTATTGTGCGCCATAAAAAGGTATCTATGCAAAAAAAGCCTAAGACGGCAGCTCATAGGCAATGATCGTGCTTTTGGGTTCGGTGATCAGCACGACTGCGCCCTCACTCAAAATAACCGCTGCCACCAGTTCGACCTTGCCGTCGTTGTCAAAATCCCCCAGGGTATAATCGCGGATAAAGCCGGTGATTTTGCGTGTTCGCCACCGGGTCTGCAGACCCAGGCCATCCCAGGTCATGGACTCAAAGTGGGCATTGGTATATTTTCTGAATTGTTCAAGGTGCCTTCCTGTCACCTCATGGTTTTTGACCACAATCATTTCGCTTTCGCCGTCACCGTTGGCATCGGTTACCAGCAGGCGCATGGGGTAGTATATGGGATTTCGAACCTGATCTTTGCGCTCCTTTTCACCGAGGCTGTGCAAAGTGCTGCCGCCATAGCGCTCAGTGCTTCGCCACATTTCTTTGCCGTTGGCATCGATAATCTGGATGCGGTCGTCTTTCCGGTAAGCGGCGGCGGTTTCCTGCTTATCGTTTAAGATATCCCCCAGGGCGAATCCCATCACCTGTATTTCCCTGGGTGTTTTGATTTCGGCTTCCGGCACGTATTCCGAATTTTTCCAGATCATATCGTAAATGCGGCCTGAAAAGGGTTTGGTCACGCGATGTTTCTGTCCGAGCAATATTTTTCCGCGGTTCGGAACATCGGCGACCCGGAAATACCATGAGCTGCCGTCGACAATTTTGCGAAACGCCTTGCCGTCGTATTCAAAAACAATTGAATCAATTACACTGCGGGTCGCAGCCAGGCTGGTAACAAAAATTTCCGGAAAACCGTTTTCGTTGATATCGGCAACATCAACGCCGATATGATACCGGCTGCCGCTATCTTCGATCTCATGGGCTTTATAAAACTTGCCGCTTTCAGCCCGATAAACAATCACCTCATTCGGTGTAACCACCACGGTTTCGACTTTACCGTCACCATCGACGTCTCCCATGGAAATGCCGTT
>JBFFCW010000462.1:0-2927 GCA_041559695.1 Desulfobacterales bacterium | reverse complement strand
TCGGAAAGTGCATGATTATATCGGCGATAACGGGTTTAGCGGTGACGGGGACAACAACCTGGTGATATTGGACTATGATTCCCCGACCGATATCAACGCGAGCAATTTTTTGGGACACTTTGTTTATGGGATCGACGCCCGTCATGTCGAAAGTGTTATTTCAGCGGGCAAGCTTATCGTTGAAAACAAAACGCTATTGACGGCAGCCGAAGACGAGATTCTGGCCTTTTCGAGGGAGATGGGCCGCAAGCTGTGGGAGAAGTTGTAAATTGAAAATTTAATATTGAATATTGAATATTTGTGGATATCGCTTCGCTCCGTCATTATGATTCTTTTTTATAATTGATGCGCCAGAGGCGGGCCTTAAATATTCAATCGCATTCGGAGGTTTCAACCCAATGGACAAAGCTGAAATTTTACAGCGCATCGAGTCCCTGTCGACCAAAAAAGCCGACGCCATGTATCTGAACGACTTCCTGCTGACCTGGGACAAGTCTGCAGATGAAGTCAATGCGACCTTGCAGACGGCGGAAATATTGCGTGCCATGCGCGACCACAATATTTCCTGTAGCACATTCGACACCGGACTGGCGATTTCCATCTTCAGGGATCAATCTACCCGCACCCGCTTCAGTTTTGCCGGGGCCTGCAATTTGCTCGGTCTGGCCCTTCAGGAACTCGACGAAGAAAAATCTCAGATCGCCCACGGAGAAACCGTGCGGGAGACCGCCAACATGATCTCTTTTCTGGCCGAGGTCATCGGTATCCGTGATGACATCTATCTGGGCGAAGGCCACACCTACATGAAAGAAGTGGCCCGGGCGGTCCATCGAGGACACCAGGAAGGAGTTTTGCCCCAGCGCCCTACGCTGGTTAATTTGCAGTGCGATATCGATCACCCCACCCAGACCCTTTCCGATGCCCTTCATCTAATCAATACCTTTGGCGGCGTTGAAAACCTAAAGGGTAAAAAAATTGCGATGAGCTGGGCCTACTCACCCTCATACGGCAAGCCGCTGTCGGTTCCCCAGGGCATTGTCGGTCTGATGACGCGCTTCGGAATGGACGTTGTGCTGGCCCATCCGGCAGGGTACCGCTTGATGCCGGAGGTGATCGCGGTTGCGCAAACCAACAGCGAGCAGTCCGGCGGATCGTTTACCCAGGCGATGCGCATGGAGGAAGCCTTCAAAGACGCCGATGTCGTTTACCCGAAAAGCTGGGCGGCTTACAGCGTCATGGAAGAACGCACCCGGCTGCTGCAGGCCGGTGATCATGATGGGCTTAAAACTCTTGAAAAGCGCTGTTTGGAAACCAACAAACAATTTATCGACTGGGAATGCAGTGAGAAATTGATGCAAACCACCCGGCGAGGCCAGGCCCTGTATATGCATTGTCTGCCGGCAGATATCAGCGGTGTCAGCTGCGAAAGGGGAGAAGTGGAAGCCTCTGTGTTTGAGCGCTACCGCGTGCCGCAGTATGACCAGGCCGGTTACAAGCCTTATGTGATTGCCGCCATGATCTTTTTGAGCAAGTTTAAGAAACCGGCAGAAAAGTTAACAGAGCTGGTCGATAGAGCAAAAAGGAGAGTATTATAAGTTCGTTCCACCGCAGTGTTGCAATCGTTTTTTTTAGTGTTTCACCCAAAGAGGCCGTAATTAATTAAATTCTGGAACCGGAAACTTTTCTTATTTCAAGCCTGTCACTCCTGCGAAGCAGACTGTGTCGTAATTCAAAAAAGCGCTTAAATTCAGTCTGTCATGCCGGACTTGATCCGGCATCCAGCACTGTGGCACTTTGAAAAAGCAATGGATTCCGGGTCAAGCCCGAAATGACAAAAAGGCTCATTTTCCTTGTTTGAAGATTACGGCCCGGTCTGGAAGGCGGGAATCCAGAAATTTTTTTATGTTTGGACCCCAGCCCCATCTTCACGGGGGCAGGCTCTGCGCGGGGACGAAGCCTGGATGCCCGCCTGGCGCAGGCATGACGGTAAACTTTTCGGACGCTCAATGAAATTAGCCGACCATTTTGTTTTTTCTTTGCGAGCTTTGCGCGAGGAAAAATATCGGAAAGCATTATGCCGGCAAATGCAAGAATGCAGACAATAGGTATTTAACTGAGTTGGGAGCTTGGTCATGAGCGACAAATTCACCTGCTGCCCGATTGATAAGCTGTTGCGCTGGATCCTGGAAGAAGAAAAGCAAGGCGAAATCTTCGGGATTCGCAAAGAACTGTTTTTCATACCGCAGCGCAGCGATGCTTTTAAAATGAAGCGCTACGGCCAGGATCTGGAGACGCCCATCGGCGTGGCGGCGGGCCCGCACACCCAGCTTTCACAGAACATTATCAGTGCCTGGCTGACCGGCGCCCGCTATATGGAGCTGAAAACGGTCCAAACCCTGGATGAGCTGGAAGTGACCAAGCCCTGCATCGATATGACCGATGAAGGCTATAACTGCGAATGGTCTCAGGAACTCAAACTGGAGCAGTCTTTTAACGAATATCTCAACGCCTGGATTATCCTTCACCTTCTGAAAGACAAGTTCGGCTGGGGCAGTACCCGTTCGCCGGGCTTTATTTTTAATATGAGCGTCGGCTACAACCTGGAAGGCATCCTCAACTCCAACGTACAAACGTTCCTGGATAAAATGACCGCTTGCGCGGCAGAAAAGGCCGTTAAAATAGACACGCTGGCCGAGATCTATCCACCGGTCAAGGATTTAGACATTCCCGACAGGATCACAGATAATATCACCATTTCCACCATGCACGGGTGCCCGCCGGATGAAGTCGAAAAAATCGGCCGCTATTTTATCGAAGATCGCAAGCTGCACACCACCATCAAGTTGAATCCGACGTTGCTGGGCCCCGAAAAACTGCGAGATATCTTGAACGACGAATTGGGCTTTGACGTGGAAGTGCCGGACCTT
>JBFFCW010000461.1:0-2939 GCA_041559695.1 Desulfobacterales bacterium | reverse complement strand
TGCTGCCCCACAAAAAGGTAACCCCCCAGCAGCTTTCACAGCCGCTGGGCAGCGGTGCGACCGTTTTTGAAATTCCGGGTGTCTTTGATGATTGTATGAAGGTGGTCGAGGCGCTGTCGGAAAATTACAATGTGGCGCTCTTAAATTCAAAAAATGCCTGGCGCATCCTGGGGCAGGAATCCTATTGCTATGAGCTCGCCCAGGATTTCGATTATGATGTGTCTCAGCTGGCGGTGGTGGTGCCGATCGGAAATGCCGGCAATATCACTGCGGTGATGAGCGGTTTTATAAAATTTGTGGAAGCCGGTGTGATCAGCGGGCTTCCCAAAATTTTGGGGGTGCAATCCGAACACGCCAATCCCGTATACCGCTATTATCTGGAACCGGACCGGGAAAAACGCAAATTCGAGCCGGTGTCCGTAAAACCCAGCGTGGCCCAGGCTGCCATGATCGGCAACCCGGTCTCCATGCCCCGGGTGATTCATCTGGTGGAAAGATATAATCAACTGGCCGGTGGGCAGCGGGTTTTTTTTGTTGAGGTCACCGAACAGGACATCATGGATTGGGAAATCATTGCCAACCGCAACGGGCACATCGCCTGCACCCACGGGGGTGAGTCGCTGGCCGGACTGGTTGAGGCCTTTCGCAGCGGCGCTGTAGAAAAAAATGATACCGCCGTCATTAAATCGACCGCCCATGCGCTCAAATTTGCCGGATTTCAGGAGATGTACTTTGAACAGCAGTTTCCCCCGGAGTTTAAGATCAAACCGGATCCGGATTTGATTAATGCCCCGGTCTATGTTCACCCCAAAGATCTCAAAGCCGTGCCGGCTCCCGGCAAACCGTTAAAGAATGAAGCGTTTAACACCTTTGTTCGTCGGGTATCTGAAGATATTGCGGGTATGCTGGATCTTAAGAAACGTTAGATATTGCAGTTTCAGTTTGCGTCCTAACTTTTTTTGCAGCATAATGAAATAAAACCTTTGATTGAGGTAAACGATAATGAAAAGAAATTTAGTAATCTGGATCGGATGTACCGTTTTGATCATGGCCTTTGCATCCTGTGTCACGCAAAATAAGGAGACCAATGAAAAGGAGGCGAATGCTTACAGGCGATTAGGCGAAGCTCATCTTCAGCAGGGTAATTTCGCGGCTGCCATAAAGGAGTTTAAAAAGGCTGAAGCGAAAAATCCGGATGACCACCTGCTGCAATATGATCTGGGGCTTGTATACTTCCGTCTCGGAAAATTTGACGAGGCTATTGTATATTACAAAAAGGCCCTGGAGCTGAGCCCCAATTATGGACCGGCGATGAACAGTCTGGGAAATGCCTATGCCGGTAAAGAGGATTGGGATCAGGCAATTTTCTATTATAATAAAGTAACGAAAGACGTTCTGTATGCCACTCCCCATATTGCCTACTCGAATCTGGGCAATGCCTATTACTACAAGGGCGACCTGGAACGTTCGGAAAAATATTATCGAGAGGCGCTAGAGATCAAGCCTGATTTTATCACTGCTCTCTCGGGTCTCTCTCAAACCTATATTGCCATGGGTCGCATACCGGAGGCGGTTGTAAAATTGGAAAAAGCGGTTCGAGAAGCCCCTGACGCTGCGGTGCTGCATTTTCAGTTGGGCAGAGCCTATCAGTTGGCACTGGAGTTTGAAAAGGCCCATCGTTCATATCAGCAGGTCGTTCGGCTGGCTCCGGATTCTGCGCTGGCCGAACAGGCCGAGAAGGCGGGCAGGAAGGTTAAAGCGCTTTATTAGAAACCTTAGTTTATTTGCCACAGCGGTCACAGAGATTAAATAAAAATGCGAATCCGCTTTAAACATCAATTGCCGGATTCGCATTTTTTTGGTGCTATCTTCTGGGTTGCCGAACCGGTGTCGCCGGTGCCGGTATATTATTATTTAGGATAGGCTTTTTTGTTCCAGCTGAATGATTCGCGGGGTCAGAAAGATCATCAATTCATTTTTGTCATCGGTTTCCCTCTGATTTTTAAACAGCCAGCCCACGACGGGCATATTGCGTAATCCCGGAAGGCCCCTTTCACCCCAGTTAATGGTGGATTTTAAGATGCCGCCAATGACAATTGTGTCGCCGTCATCCACGATAATCTCGGTATTCGCCTCGTTGGTCGATAATGCAGGTCCAATATCTGTCTGCCGAAAGATATCATTTTTGGTGACCAGGATCGCCACTGAAATCCGACTGTCCGGCGTTACTGTCGGGGTGACCTCCAGCAGCAGGTCGACATCCCTAAATTTCGTGGTCTTTTCACCGGAAGAATCTCGCTCGACGTAAGGCACTTCAAAGCCTTGCTTTATCTTGGCCTTTTTGTTGTCGAGGGTGACAACTTTGGGTGAGGAAATGATGTTGGTTTTGCCATCGATTTCAGCGGCGGCCAGCACGGCATCAAGTATGAACGAGGTTCCACTGATTTTTTCGAGGCTAAAAAAGAATAATCCGGTTGGGTCCAAATCGGCGGAAATATTGTCGGTTGCAAACGTAGTGGGGCCGGCTTTCCAGCTGCTCGTGTAGGGAACATCAAATGTTCCGAGGGTTGCTGACATGTCGATGCCGATTTCTCTAGAAAAATTGGTGTTGGCCTCAACAATACGGGCTTCAATAACGACCTGCGGCGTGACCATATCGATTTTTTGGACAATTTGCTTGGCCTGTTGAATTTTTACGGCCGTATCCGTGATGATGATCTGGTTGTTGCGGGTATCCACATTGGCCTTGCCGCGGCCCTCGGTCAGGATGGCCGTAACATGCGGCAGCACTTCGGTGTTGGCATTGGAATAGCTTATCGAAATGTATTCGGTATACAGCGGCTCGAGCGCTTCGGCCTGCTTTTGAGCCTGCTGGGTCGCTTTCAACTGGGCCTGTTTGAGTTTTTCTTCCTGGGCCAGGGTGCTGAGGGTGGCAATTC
>JBFFCW010000460.1:0-2947 GCA_041559695.1 Desulfobacterales bacterium | reverse complement strand
TCTTCGTCCAAATCCCGCGAGCGCCCAAAAGACTCGTTAAAAATTCGATTTATTCGGTCCTGCAGGGTTGCTACGTCTCGGAATGGATCCCATCTTACGATTGCCATGGCTGAACCTCCTTGTACAAAGCGTTTATGTCGATTGAAATTTAATCATACCTCCATTCTTGTCAAGCTTTACAAAGTAAATAATCAGTGTTATTTTGATCTGGAATTTAGCGAATAGAATCAAACAATTTCCATACATTTTAGGAGCCGGAGATGGAATTTATCAAAATTAGAATTGCCGAAGATTTTGGTCATCTGGGTTCTGACCTTGAAAAAACGATTGAAGATATGTTTCGCTCGATGAGTCCGGCCTTTTCGCTTGCCGATCGCACCTGGAAACCGCCGATGGACATGAACGAAACACCGGATGAGATCGTTATCGTTGCCGAGATTGCCGGAGTGGATAAGGATGATCTGGAAGTTGAAATCAGCAGCAAAGCCGTTAGAATCCAGGGTAGCCGGATAGCCCGCCATTGCACTGACGACGCCACGTACCGGCTCGCCGAAATTCAATACGGCCGCTTCGAAAGAATTCTTTATCTTCCCGCGCCCATTGATCCTGAAGTTGTATCTGCCGGTTACACAAACGGCTTACTCGAAGTCCGACTGGCAAAAATGCCGATTGAAAAATCCCATAAGATACCGATATCAGAAGGATAAATCAAAGACAGCGCAAACTGTTTTTGAGTTTTATGAAAATGGAAAATTGGAAGACTATTTCTGGAGGTGATAATGACAGACCAACCTGTTCAAAAACCGCCGGTTGAGATTGATACCGAAAAAATTCCCGAACTGCTTCCCATTCTACCTTTGTTTGATGCCGCCCTGTTTCCCAAAATGGTGCTTCCGCTGGTGGTGATGCAGGGCGAGTCGGTGCGCCTGGTGGATGAGGCCATGGCAAAAAACCGGATTATCGGGCTGGTCGTATCCAAAAAACCGGAGGGGGGCCTTAAGCCTGACCGCGAAGATCTGGCTCAGATCGGAACCAGTGCCTTAATCTTGAAAATGGCGAAAACCCAGGACAATCGGACCCAGCTCCTGGTGCAGGGCCTTCACCGCTTCAAAATAAAGTCCTGGGAAAACAGCCGGCCCTATCTGCGCGCGCGCATCGAACTGCTGCAAGAAAAAGAAATAAAGGACGATGAAACCGAAGCGCTTATGTCAAACCTGGCCGGGCAATTTATCCGCATCATAGAGCTTTCTCCGGGGCTGCCGCCGGAAATCGGCCAGATGGCAAAATCGATTCCGGAAGCCGGGACCCTGGCGGATATGGTTGCCTCTACGATTAATTCCAACCCGGCAGAAAAGCAAAAAGTTCTTGAGATACAAAATGTGAAGGAGCGTCTCAAAGAAGTGACGCGTCTGGTGAATCATCAGCTCAGTATTCTCGAACTGGGAAGTAAAATTCAGAGCCAGGTCAAGGGCGACATGGATCAGAGTCAAAAGGAATATTATTTACGGCAGCAGCTTAAGGCCATCAAAGAAGAATTAGGCGAAACAGATGAAAGTCAGGTAGAAATTGAAGAATACCGGGCCAAAATCGAGGAAAAAAATCTTCCTCAAGAAGCGCTCAAAGAAGCAGAGCGCGAACTGGACCGTCTGTCACGCATGCATCCATCTTCAGCCGAATATACCGTAGCGTCAACCTATCTGGATTGGATCACCGCCTTGCCCTGGCACGAAAACACCGAGGATAATGTTGACATCAAAAAAGCACAAAAAATCCTGGATGATGATCATTATGGGCTTGAGAAGCCCAAACGGCGCATCATTGAATATCTGGCGGTCCGCAAATTGAAACCCGAATCAAAAGGGCCTATTTTATGTTTTGCTGGCCCTCCGGGAACCGGAAAGACATCACTGGGGCAGTCAATCGCGCGTGCACTGGGCCGCAAGTTCCACCGCATTTCCCTGGGCGGCGTCAGAGACGAGGCCGAAATCAGGGGCCACCGGCGCACCTATGTCGGAGCCCTCCCCGGACGCATTATTCAGGGCCTGCGGCGGGCGGAATCCAATAATCCGGTCTTTATGCTGGATGAAATTGACAAGGTGGGCAGTGATTTTCGGGGAGACCCGTCTTCCGCACTTCTGGAAGTGCTGGATCCTGAACAAAATTTTTCTTTTAGCGATCATTATCTGGATGTGCCTTTTGATCTCTCCAAAGTCATGTTCATCACAACCGCAAACATCTTAGATACCATACCGCCGGCCTTGCGGGACCGCATGGAAGTGTTGATGCTGCACGGATACACTCTGGATGAAAAGCTGAAAATCGCCAACCGCTTCCTCATCCCCCGGCAACGGGATGAACACGGCATCAAGGCCAAGCAGATATCATTTAGCCAGGGGGCAGTTAAGCAAATTATCACGGGTTATACGCGCGAAGCCGGACTGCGCAATCTGGAACGGGAAATTGCCAATGTTTGTCGCGGTGTGGCCAGCAAGATTGCCGCCGGCAGGGTAAAGCGTGTAACCATCAAAGTAGACGATGTCCACGGGTACCTCGGCCCCATCCGATTTACGTCTCAAACCAAGGCCAGAGTGACCACACCCGGCGTCGCCACCGGCCTGGCCTGGACGCCAACCGGCGGCGAACTTTTGTTTATCGAAGCCACCGCAATGAAAGGAAAAAAGGGCCTGACCCTGACCGGGCAGCTGGGGGATGTGATGAAAGAATAGGCAACGGCCGCCTTGAGTTTTATCCGTGCAAATGCAAAAAGATTAAACGTCGATGAAGATTTTTTTGATCATCATGATTTGCATATTCACGTGCCCGCCGGTGCGATACCCAAAGACGGGCCCTCGGCCGGCGTTACCATGCTCACTGCTTTGATCTCACTGTTGACCGACAAGACCATTCATAAGGACCTGGCCATGACCGGTGAGATTACCTTAAGAGG
>JBFFCW010000459.1:0-2951 GCA_041559695.1 Desulfobacterales bacterium | reverse complement strand
GTTGAAGCGGGTCATGATCCGCTTACGGCCCTGATAGAGCTTGCCCGCGATGCCTTGTCCGCGATAGTCAGGATGTACGGCTATGTCAGCCCCATACAGTGTGTCCCCGCTGGGGGTGTGGGTGCTGAAGGTGCCAACCCCTGTAATCTCCTCATAGGAATACCAGGGCGATTCATCAGAAAGCTGGACGATTAAGGAGGTGGCGTAACCCACGATTTTGCCGCCAATCGCGGCAAGTATCTGTCCGTCCGGGAAAGCCTCTATCTGGAAACGGTAGTTGCGTTCGTCGCACAAGTCACTTTGCGCAAAGCTGGGATACGCCGCTCTTTGTAACTCGACTATTTTGGGAATATCTTCCGGTTTCCAGCGTCGGACCTTAACTTGACGTTGTTTCTTCACCAATTGTCAACCTCATGAAATAAAAAACAACTTCAGCACCTGTAGATCAGCATAATTTTCTTTGGGATTCGTAAATTACCGATTATACATGTAATTCAGGAATACCGTAACGTATAAAAACATCGAGTTTGCGGTGACAAACTACCAAGTGTGAGCCATATTGTCAATCACACTTTTCATACAACGGACTGACTTCATGGTTATTTTTGGCATAACTTATCATAGGGGACGTCATAGAGGACGTCATGGGGGACGTTCGCGTCATGGGGGACGTTCGTGCAGAACGTGCACAAATCAATTTGAAATAAACTGCAAATATTTGCCAGCAGATAAAAATATCATCCACGCCATAAACCTGTGATATGTCTGACTGAGTCAGCCTAACCATCTAAAATAATAATTTTAATGATACCGGAGACAAGATCTTAACATAGACGACATCATCAATATTGAAATTAGTTTGGAACCATTTCTTTAATTCTTTTCCACCCATTATACTAGGAGTCCCGTTCGTATTTGCTGTGCGATTGATATAACCAGTTATGATTCGACCGATTTCCCCTAAAAAGATCTGAAAGCGAAAATATTAGCTCAAAAGAGTAAAGAAAATGGAATCTGTGCTCTGAATGGATATTGGGTTTTAATTGCTTGTTTGAGTCACGTTTTTTGCTGCGGGAGTTCGCAACTATCCGGCAATCTGGGCGTAAATCGTTCGGGACCGCGAACCATGGACTTGCCGGTGGCTCCGGCAAGGGCTCGAAGCATGCCGCCAAAAACCCACTCATGAAACGGATAAAAGGCATACCAGTAGAGAAAGCCCCCAAGTCCTCGGGGCAAAAAGCGGGAAAGTAGCTCGAGTTCGCTAGAGCCGTCAGCTTGGGGTGTTATTCGAAATTCAAGCAATGCCTCCCCAGGCACTTTCATTTCAGCAAATAAAACCAACCGCCGTTCATGCTCCACTTCCAAAACACGCCAAAAATCAATGGCATCTCCGACCCGCAACTCGGTGGGATGCCGTCTCCCCCGGCGCAGACCGAAGCCGCCGATCAGTCTGTCCAAATCTCCGCGAAGTTTCCACAGTGCTTTACCGAAATACCAACCGGTTTCTCCGCCGATGTTTTGGATGGGCGTCCAGATCTCTTGGGGCGTCCCTTTTATCCGGATTCGATAGCCGCATTCCAAAACGGTTCCACCGGTGTACTGCGCATCACCGCAATAGGCCCATTCCGGAGGAAGCAGGCATCCAGCATCGGTCCAACAGGTTTCCACCTGCTGGTTTTTAATATGTTCCAAAGCGATTCGAATGGCTTCACGGCAGCTTAACGGCGTAAGCGGGATGATGGACCGTATGCGATTGTCCTTGCAAATAACCGGAATACTCAAACCCTGGGCCAAGGGCCTGGCAATGGAAGCCGGAACCGGCGTAATCAAATGAATCCAATAAGAGCTTAGTTTGGGGGTCAGCAGGGGAACCGGGATAATCAAGCGTTTGCGCAAGCCGGCCTCTTGAGCGTAGCTATCGATAATTTCTTTATAGGTCAATACATCCAGATCGCCGATGTCAAAGGATTGGCCGGTGGTTTCATCGTGTTCGAGACACCCCTGGAGATAATGCAGTACACTGGTAATCGAAATGGGCTGGCAGAGGGTGTGAACCCAACGGGGCGTTAACATCACCGGCAGGCGTTCGACCAAATAGCGCAGCATTTCAAAAGAAGCGCTGCCGGATCCCAGGATCATGGCGGCCCTAAGCACGGTAGCGGGTACCGGACCGGACTGGAGAATATCGCCGACCTCGTGGCGCGAGCGCAGATGCTCGCTCATGTCGGGATGGTTAACATCACCGAGCCCCCCTAAATAGATGATTCTCTCCACACCTTGGGTCACTGCTGCCGCTACCATATTTCGGGCCGACGTGCGGTCGGCATCCGCGAATCCCTTCTTCTGTACAATCATGGAATGCACCAGGTAAAACACCGTCCCGCAGCCCCTGACCGCTCGCTCAAGGGACGGCAGGTCCAGAATATCCGCTTCAGCCAACTCGATCATGGGGTGATTCCCCCAGGACCGTGACTTCATTTTGGCCAGGGATCTTCCCATAGCCCTTACGCGATATCCGGTCATCAGCAATCGCGAGATCAGGCGCGCGCCGACGTAGCCGGTGGCTCCGGTAATCAGAACCGGTTTTGAATGATCCAATTAATCCTCCTTGCACGTTGTGATGCGGGCTTGAATATTTCATGGTAATGACCCTGTGGGAGCGTTTGCGAAGGTCTCAAAAGTTCCGGCGGTGCGTGGCAGTCAAATGAACACCGGCACATAATACAGTTAGTGCCTTAACGAAAAATCCTAGTTTTCGTTCGGGCACTATTTATTAGTTTCGACCAATTATGAATTTTTAAACGATAGCACTTACCTCATTGGAGGTTCCGAAAAGGCATGAATCTCCAGAATATATTCCTATTGAAACAACTTACGATACACAGCGCGTTTTTCTTTACTCCATTTTGGACAATAGGCGGGTTTACCCTGCATTACCAGTTGCAAACAGG
>JBFFCW010000458.1:0-3017 GCA_041559695.1 Desulfobacterales bacterium | reverse complement strand
CCCTTCACACTCAGCAACCGATTCCAGTAATAGCAGAGATTGGTCCCCGTAATGGGTAAATTCTCCCCGGTTTTTGGTGGGATGATACGTTGGACGCTCGGGCTTAATAAAATGATCAACCCGACCGAATTTTTTATCAATAACACGGGTATTGTATATCCAATGGACGCCCAGGGCCAGAGAATCGGCTGCAAAAGACGCCAGAACCATTGCTTTTGGTTTGTCTTTCATCAGGGATGTATCCTCCTATTTGCGGGTTGGATTGAGGAGAAACAAGCGTTAAATTATTGCGGCGGACTTAAGACAAATTATATTTATCGGCCAGTTGTCTCAATTCCGATAAATATTGTTTCTGGTGGATGAAACCGATTTGGTTCTGGAGGTCATTTAGCAAAAATTCGATGTGGGGCCGAATGTCAATGCCGGCCGGATTCAATTGTTCGTCATTTGCCCGATCGAGTATGAGGACTGAATAGTAAGTCGTTAATAGTCTGATTTTTGAATTTCTTCGCAGCAGATAACTTTTGCCCCCCAGTGTATTCAAAAAAAAACCGGAATAGGTATACAGCGTCTTCAGCGTCGGCTGGCCGGTTTTCTGCCTGTCAGCAGTTTCATCGGTGGCCCACAGGTAAAATGTCTGCATGGCCGATTCCAAAATTTCGCCCTCATTCTGCAATACATCCCGGGTGAGATTCACCCGTTTTTTCCCCATAACGCGAAAAAAATGAGCCATATTGCGATACAGGTTGTATAGCGAGCTCGTCTCTTCGGTAATGCTCGGAGGATTTGCGGATATTTTTTGCAGAACCAGCTGAAACTGTTGATAGGTGCCGCCTTTAAACTGATATGCCTGAACATAGTCCTGTTCATCGAGATAAGTGAAAAATGCTCTAATCTGCTGTTCGATTTCTTCGAAACTCAGTGGTTCTTCTTCTTTGACGATCGCAGCGTCAGGCCCAAAAACCTCCTTGAGTTTCCGTTCCGGAATAGATTCCCCCTTTACGGAGGTCAATTCTTCTTCAAGCCCCGTGACTTTTTCCATTAGCTCTTTGGTTCTTTTTTCCCACTCGACCCGCTCGACCCGTTTGGCGGTCTCAAGGCTTTCCTTGTGCCTGCTGCTGAACTGGTTATAGCCGAAATAAGCGACGATAGCGACAATGGCAACAACGATGCCCACTTTGATGACTCTGTCCATTGTAAATGTAACTCCTTTATTTTTAGATAAAATTATTTAAGACGGCTGGTGCCCCCGGCAAGAATCGAACTTGCGGCACATGGATTAGGAATCCATTGCTCTATCCACTGAGCTACGGGGGCAGCTGAACGTCCGGAGCACTTGCGCACAAGTGTAATGTCTAAATATGTTATCCGCATAGCAAATCAACTTCAAGATTACAAGAACCTTGTAGGCGATGCGCCAACCCGCTGGTTTTGGTATCCAAAGGCTGTTGCTAAGTATAGGGCCTCTGTGATATATATATATTAATCATTTTAGTTGTTTACAAAACGGCTGGCACACTCGAAAGTTACCCGTAATCTAACTTAACCGGCAGAGGGAATCGCATGCATCTTCGAAAAAGAGTTCTGGTGACCGGCGGGGCCGGGTTTCTGGGTTCATTTCTTTGTGAGCGCTTGTTGCAGGAAAATTGTGACGTTGTTTGCGTGGATAATTTTTATACCGGAACCAAACGAAATATTGTTCATCTTCTGGAGAATCCCTACTTCGAGCTGGTCCGGCACGACATCACATTTCCACTTTATCTGGAAGTCGATGAAATTTATAATTTTGCCTGTCCGGCATCGCCGATTCATTATCAAAACGATCCGGTGCAAACCACCAAAGTTAATGTGCATGGTTCCATTAACATGCTCGGGCTGGCCAAGCGCACGAAAGCGAAGATTTTACAGGCTTCCACCTCAGAGGTATACGGTGACCCGACCGTGCATCCCCAGACCGAAGATTACTGGGGCAATGTTAACTGTGTTGGAATCCGCTCCTGCTATGATGAAGGCAAACGATGTGCAGAGACGCTTTTTTTTGATTATTATCGGCAGCACCAACTCGATATTCGGGTTGTCCGGATTTTCAATACCTACGGACCACGGATGCACCCGAACGACGGCCGGGTGGTCAGTAATTTTATCCTGCAGGCCTTAAACAATGCGGATATCACCGTTTACGGCGATGGAAAGCAAACCCGTTCCTTTTGTTACGTCGATGATTTGATCGAGGGCGTGATCCAGATGATGAACGCGCCCGGCGACTTTACCGGTCCGGTGAACCTGGGCAACCCGGAAGAGTACAGTATCCTTGAGCTGGCGGAAAAAATCATTGCACTGACCCGATCAAAATCGAAAATTGTCTTTGAGCCCCTTCCGCAAGATGATCCACTGCAGCGCAAACCCAACATTGAACTGGCAAGGGATAAACTGAAATGGGAACCGCGAAAGCAATTAGAGGCGGGGCTCGAGGAGACGATAAACTATTTCAGGACCCTGTGATGAACAATACCACCAATTGAGTTAGAAGTTAGGAGAAATTGATGAAACGTGCGCTTATAACCGGAATTACCGGCCAGGACGGCGCCTATCTGGCCGAGTTTTTGCTGAACAAAAATTATGAGGTACATGGTATCAAACGGCGGGCTTCTTCGTTTAACACGGCGCGGGTGGATCATTTATACCAAGACCCCCACGAGGAAGATGTGCGGTTTTTCATGCATTATGGTGATCTGACCGATGCAACCAACCTGATCCGCGTCATCCAGGAAGTCCAGCCCGATGAGATTTATAACCTGGCCGCCCAAAGCCACGTGATGGTTTCCTTTGAGACCCCTGAATATACCGCCAATTCAGATGCTCTCGGCACGCTGCGCCTGCTGGAGGCCATTCGCATACTGGATCTCATTGATAAAACCCGCTTCTACCAGGCCTCCACATCCGAACTCTATGGGCGGGTCCGGGAGACACCGCAAACTGAAACCACACCCTTTTATCCCCGCTCACCCTATGGCGTG
>JBFFCW010000457.1:0-3039 GCA_041559695.1 Desulfobacterales bacterium | reverse complement strand
ATTGTTCGGCCACCAGAAAGGCGCATTTACCGATGCCAAAGAGACCAAGAAGGGCCGCCTGGAATTGGCTCACGGCGGCACCTTGTTTTTGGACGAAATCGGTGAAATCAGCATGCGGATGCAAATTGATCTGTTGCGGGTGCTCGAGGATCGCGTATTTTATCGCGTTGGCGGAACCCAGCCTATCGAGGCCGATTTCAGAGTTATCGCCGCTACCAATCGAAATCTGGAAGCGGCCATCAAAGCCGGTATATTTCGTGAAGATTTATTTTACCGTCTAAATGTCATTTCTTTTGAAATGCCGTCTTTGATTCAGCGCAAGGAAGACATTCCGCTTTTGGCCGAACATTTTTTATACCGTTTTGCTCAAGAGACCAATAAACTAACGGATAAAATCAGCCGGGAGGCCATGGATGAAATGATGCTATACGACTGGCCGGGAAATATTCGAGAATTAGAGAACGCCATCGAACGCAGCGTCGTTGTGGGCAAGCAACGCGAAATTCTGCCCGAGGATTTACCGATTTTCTGTCATGAACCCACGCCGCAAATAAAAGCGCATTCCCTCAAAGACGTGGAAAAGGCCCACATCCAGCAAGTGCTCGTTGAAAATCAGTGGAACATTGCCAGAAGCGCCAAAATTTTGGGAATTGATCGCTCCACCCTCTACAGCAAAATCAAACGATACGATATTAACAAGGTCGCTTGAGGTCCAAATCCGCATATAACATCATCATCTCACCTGTCGGAGACGTTGCACCCGATTTGCTGGGCCCGATCAGCGAAGAGATAAAACGCATTTACGGATATCCAACCGAAGTGCTGGCCCTGCTGGATGACCTTGAGTTTGCCTTTCATCCGAATCGCAATCAATATCATTCCAGCCCGATTTTGCAACAATTGGCCGATAAGGCCCCGGCAGGCGCTATCAAAGTGCTGGCCCTGGTTGAGGTGGATCTGTTCATCCCGATTTTAACCCATGTCTACGGCGAAGCGCAGCTGGGCGGCAAGGCCTGCATCGTGTCCACCGTTCGGCTCAATGAAGGCCACAGCTACCTGAGCACGCAAGAACCCTTTTTGAGTCGCATTGTCAAAGAAGCCATCCATGAACTGGGCCATACCTTTCAGCTGCGCCATTGCCGGGAACATACCTGCCTGATGCATTATTGCCGCAATCAGAGCGATGTGGACCGCAAATCGGATCAACTGTGCCGCTATTGCAAGGTTCTGCTGGACGATGAGATAAAAAGGCTGGTGAAATAAATTCTCACCAGCCAGAAAGAAAAATGGTTGTCGGAGAGGAGTTTAGGATCTCAAAAACATCCGGGTAATTTGTTGCCAACCGATCTGAGGCAGGTTGCCGAAAATATCATCACTCAGATAGCCGCCGTCGGTGGCCAGCGGGCCGGCGGTTTCCTCAATCACTTGGTAAAGTCGTTCGACTTCTTCGTCAATATAATCGCCGGCCTGTTCACCGATCATGAGGTTCTTGAGGTCCTGGCGCAGGTTGGCGCAGTGCAGCCGCAAAATCCAGCCCTCGCTGTAAGGATCTTCATTGCCCCGGCTGCCGCGCTCGCGCAGCTCCGGATTAATATCGGTTACCACCCCGCTGACCGGGGAAAGCAACTTGGCGTCGTTTTCGTCCCGCCGCAACGATATGTCTTGCCGGCCCTGTTCCAGCTGTTTGCCCATCAGCGGGGCTTGAATTTGATCCAGCGGCCCCAGCAGGCGCAGGGCAAAATCGTCCAGGCCGACGCGAACCGCCGAACCTTCCTCGATTTTGACCCAGGTGTGCCCCGGATGCAGATAAAATCCTTGCGGAATTTTAAAGCCTTTGATGTCCAGGAAATCAACCGGCTTAACCACGGCGTGAACGGCAAACTGATCACTGAAATATTGATCGAATTCGCAATCAGCGCAATGGTAGTCATGGGTGCAGGCGCGAAAATCAATGTGGCCGATCATATGATGCAGGCACGGCTGTTTCCAGGCCGGCAGCTCACGCAATTTGTCCTTCCAGAAAACAATCCGGCCGCGCTTGCCCCCGGGAATCCTGCCTTTTTCTTTGGGTTGCCGGTTTTCCGTGGCGATCCGCCGCATGGCGCGATCATAGGCACAGGCCGCACACTGGTAATCAATCCGGCAAAACTTTTTGGGAACCACGCCCGCCTGCATCCAGATACATGGATTATCGTTTTTTTTAGCCTTTTCTTTTAATCGATTTAATACCATTTTTGTACCCCGTACATACAAGCTTTTTCTCAGGGTTGGCCGGTTTCCGGTTGAGCCGGTTTGCCCGGTGCCGGTAAAAATGGACCACCGGGCTTAACGGGACACGGGCTAACGGGCTCAACCGCTTTTATGTTTTCAGGAACTTCCGGGTTAAATTCTTCCAGCCCAGATCCGGCAGATTCCCGTAAATGTCATCCGCCAGATAACCGCCGTCGGCCGCCAGGGGGCCGGCAACTTCCTCGATCATCGTTTCCAGATGGTTGACTTCGGTGCTGATCCAGCTCAGGCTGTCTTGATCCACCATCAATTGTTTCATGGTGCCTTTAATATCCGGCGTCCGAACCATAAAAAGCCACCCGTCACCGTATGGTTCATTATTGGCCAGTTTCGGATTTTCCCTGACTTTCGAATTGACTTCCATGATGACGCCGTCTACCGGTGAAAGTACGTCGGCCAGGTTATCTTTTCGCTTCAGCCCCCAGCCTGCTTTGCTCTGATCCAATTCTTTACCAATCAGGGGCAGGTCAAGCGCATCGGCTTCTCCGAGCACTTTCAGCGCAAAGTCATCCAATCCCACGCGAATATAACCGCCGCTTTCGATTCTGGCCCAGGCATGTCCGTTATGAAAATAGTATCCCATGGGGACATCGAAACCTTTAACCTGCTGCATTTCAGCAGGAAAGGCCTTGGCCTTGGTGGTCCAGACATCTTCAAAATACTGATCAAAGTCACATTTGCCGCATTCATAGTCATAGGCGCACATCCGTTTTTCAATCCGCCCGGTCAGGCTGTGGCGGCAGACCCGAT
>JBFFCW010000456.1:0-3046 GCA_041559695.1 Desulfobacterales bacterium | reverse complement strand
GTTGCAGCAAATTCATCGTTATAGCCCTGTTCTTTCAGCTCAGGGATCATGATTCTTCCGATGGTCGCCACGGTGGCGGAGTTGGAGCCGGAAATGGCGGAAAATAAGCTGCAGGTGGCAACCGCAGCCATGGCCAGCCCCCCTCTGAGCGGGGCCAATACCCGTCGCGCCATTATGGATAATTTTTTGGCGATGCCACCGGCACCGATAAGGTCTCCGGTCAGAATAAACAGCGGCATTGCCAGTAGTGCATAGCTGCTGATGCCCTGGTAGGATGTAATCCCGATGTTCTGGATGGTAAAGTCGATAGCGATCGAGGCCATTGTGGCCCAGAAGGCCACACACAAAAAAATCGGCACACCAACGATAAATAAAAATCCTGTGATTATAGAAATAATCCAAATTGCTACATCTTCCGGTATTCCGAACATTCTTCCCCCAACAAAATTTGGTTTGGGTAAGGTTTATTCCATCGTCACCGTTGGATTCATTTTCAGCGGTTCATTGCGAATGTAATCTTTGATATCTTGTATTGCGCACTGGATGACTCGGAAAACCAAAACCGTAAACGAAACGGGGATACACGCCGGAACCACCCATTTCGGTATGGTTTCCGTGCCGTATATCAATGCCCCGACTTCATGCAGTCGAATAATCTGAAGCATAGAATAGTAGGATGCAACAATCGCGAAGGCGATCCAGAGCGAATAATCGAGCATCAGAAGACATAGCTGCACGCCACGCGGCAGTCTGTTTCGTAACGCCGCCAGCCGGAGATGCGCCCGTTCCTTGACGTTCCAGGAGCACCCCAGCCAGGAAAACCATACAAACAAGGCGATACAGACATAAACCGCCCAGTGAAACGAGGTGCGGAAGACAAAACGTTGCACCACCCCGATGGCCATAATCGCCATCATTAAAAAGTACATCGGGAAAATCAGGACATTTTCTATATGTTCATCAAGCCAGTGTAAGATCTTTTTTGCCATTGGCTTCACCATGTCTTGGATAAATTTTCAGACTGAGTCATCAAAAGGGCCGAAAGCGACCGCCTTCTTTAATAACGAAGCGATCGCTTTTGGCTTTTAGAACGAAATCAGGTCTTTTTCTTGGTGCTTTTTACATAATAGCCTTTGCCGCGTTTCCATTCTCCGTCTTTCCACCAGGGAGGATTGGGCTTCCACCAGCGATGGGGCGCAACGTCCATGGCATAGGCGCCTCGGGGAACTTCACGGGCAATGGCATACATCTTTTCAAAGATATCGCCCCGTCCGTATAGTCCGGTTTGCTTCTTCATCTGCCCGGCCCACGCATCAGGATTATACTTGGGTGAAATGAGCTTCTCCAGCTTATCCATTTCCTCGTCGGACCAGATGACGTTGACAATATCGTTTCGCCAGTGCTCGCTGCCTACCGGCGGGTTTTCAAGATCTGCGCCGGCCCTGATCGCAATGGAGGCTTCCTCCTTGCCGAGAACACCGACCTGCGTCAGATAGGCCGATTCCATGATGTCTTCCTGGAGCCGCTCGGGCATTTTTCGAAGCTTTTTAAGGTTCATGCCGGTAACCCAGTTGCCCGAGCAGTATTTGAGGTACAGAAATTGCCCGGTATATTCCGTGAAATGGATCATGCTGAAGGGAATCTCCCAGGCTTCGGCGCCTTCGATAGCCCCCTGCCTGACCGCATCCACAACTTCCTCAAAAGAGATCGCCACCGGATTGACGCCCATCAGTCTCATGCTGATCAGGCCGAAATAGGTGCCGGTGGTTCGGATCTTGGCACCGGTCGCCCGGAGCTTATCCAAGGAGTCAAGAATGGGCTCGCCCTTTCCGAACTTCCGTTTGCTCATGAAAAAGCCTCGGAGCCCATAGTCCCCGAACAGCATCTCCAGACCGTAGAGTCTGCGCATGGGCTCCCGGAAGAGATCCTCGCTCCGGTGATCGAAAGCAAAAGAATACAGGGCGGCCCGGTTCGGCCAGAGGGCGCCCCAATCCAGATTGAGCAAATACGGACAGATGGTCGATGAATTCTGGGTGGAAGCCACGTAAAAGTCGATGATTCCCTGGACACACTTTTCAGCACAGGTCATTTCACCGCAAATGGAGTTCGAACCAAGATGTTCGATGCGAATTTCGCCGTCCGTTCGTTCTTCAACTTCCCGGACAAAGTCGACCGTTCCGATCTTGGCGACCCACAGGGTATCGATACTGTGCCCGGCAGCTCCATAACGGAACTTGAACTTCGGTTTAACCTTGTAGCGTGCTTTCTGGATGTCTTTTGCCTTTTGGGCCAGCATATGGGCGTCCGGGTTGATTCCGGCATCGGCAAAGCTCTGCCAGGCAAACAACGTCGAAGTGACGCCGAACGCCATGGCAATCCGCGAGAAATCTCTGCGTGAAAGCGGCGTTTCCAAGAAAGACGATTTTTCTTTCTTTTTCTTATCCTTTTCCTGCATGGTGTTCCTCCTTTTTTATATGGGGTTGCCGACTAAAGGTCATAGATAACTTCTCGCTTTCTATGCACGCAGCTGAACTCATCCGTCATCTAATAAACCAACAAACAACAACCACAAATTCATCTTGTCCCGGCTTTGCGCTTGACCGAATGAGGTGAACTCATTACCAGTGACACAGATCAACCCGCAAACCGGTTCATCTGCCGGAATCATTTGAAGGACCAGGTTCAATGATTAATCCGGAAGCTGGCTGCGCAATGCCTTGGCTTTAGGGACGGCGCTGGCGGCATCGTAAGCCCAGCCGTCCGCACCGATCTCATCGGCGAAATCCTGCTTAACCGGTGCACCACCTACCATCACTTTCACCGAGTCTCTGAGTCCCTCCTTTTCCAGCGCCTCGAGCACATCGGGCATGACATCCATGGTGTTGGACAGCAGCGCGGAAAGCCCGACGATATGAGGCTTGTCCTCTTTTACAGCTTCCACAATATCTTCCGTCGGTACATCCGGACCCATATTCCGAACTTCAAAACCTGCGGTCTCAAACATGGTGCCCACCAGTTCCAGGCCGATGTCGTGGACATCCCCTTC
>JBFFCW010000455.1:0-3070 GCA_041559695.1 Desulfobacterales bacterium | reverse complement strand
GCCAGAGGAGGTGTGGGTTTGATCATCAGCAGTCATTCGTATGTGCAAAAAATCGGGCAGGTCAGCCCCGGACAGATCGGAATCCATAGCGACGATATGATTCCGGGGCTAAAAAAGATGACCGCTGCGGTCCACGACCAGCGCGGCAAAATCGTCTGCCAGCTGGCACATGGCGGGTTTTTTGCCAATGCCAAATTGTCCGGCCAAACGCCGATCGCGCCTTCCAATGTGGAAGGCATCGCTAAAGGTCCCCGCAAGGAGATGACCCAAAAAGATATCGAAGGCGTTATTGAAGCGTTTGCCGCCGCCGCCGGCAGAGCCAAAAGCGCCGGTTTTGACGGCGTTCAAATCCATGGCGGCCATGGCTATCTTTTGAGTGAATTTATCTCCCCCATGTTCAATCACCGCACCGATGAATACGGCGGCTCCATTGGAAATCGCGCCAGACTGCCGCTTGCGGTGCTGCAGGCCATTCAGGAGGCCGTCGGAGCCGATTATCCGATTTTAATCAAAATAAATTGCAGGGAATTTGTCGACGAAGGCCTACAACCGGTGGAATTCGTTCAGGTGGGTAAGATGCTGGCAGATGCCGGCATTGATGCCATTGAAGTCAGCGGTGGCCTTCCGACCGGTCCCAAGGTAAAAGCCAGCCAGTTAGGCATCAACAAAGAAGAAAAAGAAGCCTATTTTCAGGAAGAAGCCAGGGCACTCAGGCAACAAACCGACGTCACACTCATTCTGGTCGGCGGCAATCGCTCCTTTCATGTTGTTGAACGCCTGGTCGCTGAAGGTGTGGCTGACTATATTTCCATGAGCCGGCCGTTGATCCGCGAGCCCCATTTGATCAATCGCTGGAAAGCGGGGGACCTGACTAAATCGGCATGTGTTTCCGATAATATGTGTTTCCAACCGGCGAGTGAAGGCAAGGGAATCTACTGCGTCACCGAAAAAAGAGAAAAGGCGAAGTAATTCCGAGTGTTTCGTTCTGGCGAGACTTGAAGAGCACTCCGCGCAATTTTTGCGCTCTGTTTAAGGAGCGCTTCGCTTTAGGTTGGAGGCAAAAAAAACAGCTCGAAAACAATCTGCTATTTCTATAGAGCAGGTCTCAGAAATATGAAAAAGGTAACTGCCGCGATCTTAATCAAAGACGGAAAGATACTGATCGCCAAGCGCAAAGCGGATGACCGCCAGGCCAACAAATGGGAGTTTCCCGGCGGCACGGTTGAACAAAATGAAACACCGCAAGCTTGTCTGAAACGCGAAATCCAGGAGGAATTCGGCATTAACGTCTCGGTCGGAAGAATCCTCGGAGAAAGTATTTATCATTACGATCATGGCTCGATCAAGCTGCTGGCCTATCGAGCACACTGGGAATCCGGACAGATTGTGTTAAATGACCATGCGGATTACAGATGGGTGTCGGCAAGGGCGCTTGTCGAATATGACTTTGCTCCGGCCGATATTCCCTTTGTGGAAAAATTGCAGAATCAGGAATTGAAAGTTTAATTCGCCCCAGACCCGTCTTCGCGTAAAGCTTCGCCGCGGCGGGCCCCACACGGACACACACAAACGCTTCATCGGCACTTCCAAGTGATTTTTGACCTATCCTTGATTTTAGGTTAAACTTAAATTTTATAATTCAACGTATATTCAATACACCCATTTTCGCCTAAAAAGACGGGTACGGGTTAAAATGCGCCTTTTGCTTCGGCATAAAAAATTATGGACAATCGCCCTCTGCTTTTTGACAGGTTCCTTCCTGATGCTGGGTGATGTGACCGTTGCATTCGCCGATCAAACCAAGGAACAAAAAGCCAGGCAGAAGATGCTCAATTTAGAGGCCGCCAATGCCCTCTGGCGGCTAAAAAGGTCTCTGGAAAAAGACGGCTTTTACAGCGGGCGGGTCAGGCTCAATGTCTGGCGGGCGGCCGCCATTGACGCCGGTAAATTCGACCCGAAAAAGTACGAAGAATTTAAACTGCAGCTCTATGAAAAATCCTTGAACGATTCTTTGAAGTGCATTGAATATTATATCGAAGAGAACAGCTACCATGATGCCAATATGTGCCTACAGACCTGGAAGATGCATGCCAAAGAAATCGACCGGTTCAACGAATCCACCTACCAGGAGCTTGTCAAGCGGCTCAACAGTTTAAAGGAAAAGCCTTCTGAATAACATCTAACTCTAATTGATCGTTTCAAATTTTAAATAGAGATTGTTTATAATTCATAAGGAATTCTATGGTTTTTATTTTTAAAATTTGAACCCCTTCCGGGGATTTCCGATCTCACCGCATCTACGGCGTCAGATGCCGTCCCGCGTAGTTAACTATAGCGCAACGACATCTTCCTTGCAGCTGCGGCAACATTGACAATCGCTCAATTAGAGTATTCTTGACAACTCCAGCTGCTTTTTAGTATTTTACATCCTGCCTATTTCTCTTCCATTCGTTTATTTTAAACCCGAAAAAAATATGTGATGCCTCGTCGCTGCTCCGAAAGCGCTTAACGCAACGTGCTGCTCTGTTGGTGGTAATGTGTCTATCGATCTTATGAGGAGGACTGCGCCATGCGAAATAAAAAAGCCGGTTTCATCGTTGGTTTTGTATCACTTGCCGTTTTAGGTGCAATGCTGTCATGTGCCACCGATAAGGCCCCGCTGCAGGTCGAAAACAGCCTTCCGCAAAGTGAGCTTGAATATTATAATGACTCATTTGATAAGATGCGGGAAGATCTCTGGGACAGGGCCGGGTATTTGTACCGCGAAGAACAGGTAAAAAATTTCAAGCAGGCCGATTTAGGCTTCGAGAACGGCAAGCTGATCATTCGGACCCAAACCGGCAGTTTCAGCAAAGCCGGGCTTTCATCCAAGTATGCGTTAAGAGGAGATTTCGATATCCAGCTGAATTGCCGGATGGATTTTATAAAAGGCATCTCCAGTATGGATATGGATCAAGTGGTTAATATTGGTGTTTTCGACAAAAGCCTTACGATGGGAAAAATGAGCACCGCGATCATTGGCCTGTCCATGAAAGGGGGATCTGACCAAGTGTACCTCTTTAGCAATTAT
>JBFFCW010000454.1:0-3079 GCA_041559695.1 Desulfobacterales bacterium | reverse complement strand
TGTTCGACCGGCACGTCGAACCAGAACTCAATACTGGTGGTGATGAAATTAAGCGCGAAAAAAAATAAAACGATGGTGGGTAAAAGGGTCAAAGATACAAAGGCAATGACCAGTTTGGTCCGAATTTTGGCACCCAGTACATTGCGCCGGCGATCATAAATGAGTTTAACCAGGTTTCGGAAAACAAGATAGATCATCAAGATCAGCAACAGCAAATTAATGTTGATCAGGATGAACATTAAAACCGTGTTGGATACGGCAATATCGGCGCCGAAATTGATGATTCTGCTTTCGACAAATGTCAAAAGGGCCACTACAAACAGAATGATCAAAATAAGAAAAAATTCGCGCTTGCGCCGTTTGCGTTCTTTTTCCGAAAGCGAAGATTTTCTTTTAAATCTGGGTCGTTTCATGGCACCGTGGTGGGTTGATTACCAATAGGCTGTCAGAAGTGGTTTCAAAACCCCATCTCAGGCCCAATGGCTGCGTTGTTCCGCGTTGCGGGATTTCCCGTCTGATCTTATAATCTTTGTGGGTCGCCCCGCTAGCGCGGGATTCGCATCTTATTTTATAGCGCAAGGTGCAGCACAGCCTCTGATAAATGCTCACATACCCACGTACGCTGCGCTTTCTCGATCGGCCTGCGCTTGATGCATACATTAATATTTTTAAGATCAGATATGGAATCCCGCTGCAGCAGGACCCTTGAACCTGATTTGAGGTTTTTAAAACACTTCTAATAGATAAAATCGATGGCATACCAATCCGTTTCAAAATCCCACAAAGATACAAAAAACAAGATGTAATGCAGATAGAAGGGGAGGGTCTTTTTGCTAACTTCAGCTTTAACTCTGAGTTGGTATTGTTCGCCTTTTTCCAGCCTGTTTAAAGGAATAAGTTTTAAGCTGTTGATTTCAGTCATCCAGCGTTTGGCCTCTTTAAACGACTTGGTGACTTCGGGATTATCCTCTTTCCAGGAACGTTTGACCGTGAACTCTTTTTTAAGATTATCGTAAACAATGGTGTGTGTGACCTCGATATCGGTGGTCGCCTGGTCAAACCAAAGATTTCGTGAGCGATTCAATTTGACAAAAAAAGAAAAGGTCGAAGGTACACCGCTTAAAATCGCCTTTTTCATCTCTTCCCTGAAGGCACCGTCAAGATTCAAATAAAGCAGCAGGTCATCACGGGTGTTGGAAACGGTGATATTGGTCAGAATCGCGTCCTGGGCAAAACCGACATGGGAAACAGCTAAAAGTAAGCTCAACAGCAGAAGGACGAAAACTGTAGCTCGTTTTAATAACGAAATCATGTGATAAAGGAACCGCTAATTTAATTTCACCTAAAATGATCGTTGGAAATGCAATTTGACATTTCAATCGGCATCTGTAGGTCACTCCATGTACACGCTTTCGGTGTATTAAATAGCTGAAATCTTTTTTAATAGCAAGTAATTTTGGCGATTACCGGCCGGCATCGCCCGGGTCCGACAGGGTTTGCGGATAGGCACAATTGTTTGGCAACGGAATTTTTCAACACAAAATGATTGTCGGCAACCCGGGGATTTGCTATATCTGTCAGCAGCCTGCGGCTAATCTTCCGGTTAAACCGGCCAACCTCAGCTAAGGAGAAGACCTTGCTGGCCAAAGTCCTCAGCAGTGCCGTTCTGGGAATTGATGCCTACCCGGTTGAAGTGGAAGTGGACATCACCTCCGGCCTGCCCACTTTTACCACAGTTGGCCTGCCGGAAGCCGCTGTCAAAGAAAGCAAAGAACGGGTTAAATCAGCCGTTAACAACTCAGGTTATCGGTTTCCGGCCGACCGAATTACGGTTAATCTGGCGCCGGCCGATATCAAAAAGGAAGGAACCGGTTTTGACCTGCCGATCGCGCTGGGCATTCTGGCCGCCACGGGAATTATCCCCCAGGAGCAGCTTTCCCGCTTTTTGATATTGGGCGAGCTTTCATTAGACGGCCGCATCAAGCCGGTTAAAGGGTCTTTGCCGATGGCCCTGGCGGCAAAAGCAGCCGGCTATTCAGCGATAATGGTACCCTTTGATAACCGGCAGGAAGCCGCGGTGGTTCGGGACATTACCGTTTTACCGGCAAAAACGCTTTCTGAAATAGTCGGGTTTTTAAGAGGGTTTAGCCAGATCGCGCCCGAGCGGACCGATATCGCTAATTTGTTCGAAAACAACAGTGATTATGCCATCGACTATGCCGAAGTCATGGGTCAGGAACATGCCAAGCGCGCGCTGGAAATCGCAGCCGCCGGCGGTCATAACCTGCTGATGATCGGCCCCCCCGGCTCCGGAAAAACCATGCTCGCCAAACGACTGCCGACTATCCTGCCCCCGATTTCCTTTGATGAAGCGCTGGAAACCACTAAAATATTCAGTGTTGTCGGGTTGTTGCCCAGAGATCAGGCCTTGGTGACCACCCGGCCGTTCCGTTCGCCCCATCACTCCATCTCTGATGCCGGTTTGATCGGCGGCGGACATGTCCCCAGACCCGGCGAGGTCAGTCTGGCTCACAACGGCGTTCTGTTTTTAGATGAAATGCCGGAGTTTAAAAAACACGTCCTGGAGGTGCTGCGTCAGCCCATCGAGGACTTAAACGTGACCATCTCCCGGGCCAGGTCCAGCCTGACATATCCCGCCAGCTTTATGCTGGTGGCCGCCATGAACCCCTGTCCCTGCGGCTATTTATCAGACCCCAAACACGAATGCCGCTGCACCCACCAGCAGATCCACCGCTACCGCTCGAAAATTTCCGGTCCGCTTTTAGACCGCATCGACATGCATATCGAGGTTCCGGCGGTGCCCTATAAAGACCTGATGCAAGATCACGCTACCGAGGCCTCAGAAACCATCCGCCGCCGGGTGGCCGCCGCCCGCAAAATTCAGGCCAAACGATTGTCCCGCACCAAAATCTTCTGCAACGCCCGGATGAGCAGCCGCCACATCAAAAAACACTGCAGCGTCGATGATGCCTCCTGCCGCCTCCTGGAATCCGCCATCGACAAACTGGGGCTTTCGGCCCGGGCCTACAACCGCATCTTAAAGATTGCCCGCACCATT
>JBFFCW010000453.1:0-3093 GCA_041559695.1 Desulfobacterales bacterium | reverse complement strand
GGAGCTGCTTGAGTTTGAGCTGTATAACAGAAAAGTAAAAATGTAATAAAAAGAAAAAGTTTTTTCTTAATACTAATCTTTTTTCCCATTTTCATTCACTCCTGGATAAGGTTAAACCCGAAAATTCTTTCATTTTTGTAGCAGCAAGATACAGGCCAGAAAGGGTTCATTAACACAAATAATTGTGAAAAAATACTATGAAAACAAAATTCAGTTGGATCCGGCCATTTAAGCATATTTGGCATCGGCTGCCAGACGCATGAGGTGTTCGGGCAAGGCCGGAAGTCTTATGATTTTTCGAAACCCAGGGAGAACACGATCTACCCCGAACTGTAATTCGTTCTCACTTGGCAAAAATATCGGATCCATGTTGGCAAAGAGTTCCTCGATATCCGCTTTGCCATTTAAAAGAACCGCCATGTAATCGGGATTGTCCAGGTTTTTTACCAAAGGTGTATCAACCAGCATGTTCTTCAGCATCCGTTGCATAGAGTTGTTCCCCGTCTTTCTGCGGTTTCCACGATTCAGTTCTCGGAAAAAATGCTCAAGAATGTTATTGGTGCGTTGAGGGTATATGGTAACAATTCCTGCTGGTATATTAACCTCAATTGGATCGGTAAAGAGTTTGTCAAGATATTTGTCGATTTGTTTGGCCATCTTGCAACAGAGTGGGTCGGAGGCAAGTTTTCGATCCTGATCGATCCGACTGCGGAATCGCATGACACCCTCTCGGATGCTGGACAAGGTTTTGGTTGAGCCTTCATCATTGAGCCCATTGCCACTGCCGGGTAAAGCGATACGCATAGCCGTGCGCAGCGAGTCAAACATCCGGCTTCGCCATCGCAGTTCATCGACCAGGTTCTTAAACGCGGAATCCTCGGCAACTTCAGATGCTGCCCAAAACAGCTTGTAAAGATATTGAATGTTGTTGGGCTCATCGTTCGTGGACAGCTTTAACAAGCGGGGCATCTGCTGATCCAGTTCCGACAGGCGCTTGGCAAAGCTCAGCAAGGGGCGGTCAAAAGGAAAACCGTAGCCATCGCCACTGTGTTTGCCATATAATGCCCACAGGGCCAAACTGTAGGCGGACAGGAGCGGCAAAAACGGCGGTTTTTCCTCTGTATTTAAGATTGTCTTTGCCAGCCCTATTGGATCGGAAGATTGCTCACAGGCAGCCTGACGAGTCTCCCGCACCAAAGCGCACAGCTTTGAACTTGTTGAATAGGACCGCAGGCGGTTTCTGAGTTTCCGATATGCCGGATCAAGGAAATCCTTACCGATGTCACGCAAGAAGTGAAAGTGACAAATGAAGTCCGGAACCCCGGGAAACACCTGTTTAACCGCTTTGCATATACCGTATCCCATGTCATGCACACAGGCTCTCGGTGTTCCGTAGGTCTCTTTAATGTCTTTTAAAAAGGGGATGATATGATCGGAGTGCTCGCTTGGGATTTTGATATTGGCAAGCACGATTTTGCTGAGACTGTCAAGACCTGTCATCAAAGCGGGGGCATCGCCTGCGTGAGTTGCATCCAGATGTAGAATGTAGCCGCCGGCCAGTGTCATGATCTCGCGAATCCGTGGTATCGCCTGCCGGTGGGCACGGGCCAGGTACAGAATGAACTTGCGCCCCAGGTAATTGATTTCCGAAGCGCACAGCAGCACATTGCGGGCGGCCAATTCGGCGCGTATTTCATCAGTGGTTCTATGCTTCTGATACAGTGCCCGTCCAACGAAAATCATCACATCGTATGCGACGTTTGATCGTGCCGGAACCAATTGACGCAATGTGTCAGAACCAAAGACGGTGCCACAGCTCGGGCATTGAAACAGAGTCTCATGGGCAAGCAGCGGGCCAGTCATCCGCAACACTTTCTTTCGCCGGGTCTTTTGCACCAAAAGCCCGGTTCCGCACAGACATTTGTCTCTTTGTGGAGTAAATCGGATGAGCGGGGGCTGCGGAAACAGTGCCGCAGGCGATGTGTCCATCGACAATTGCTTGAGGGTGCAGGCCAACGCTTTCAGCGCACGGACTTCGCGGTCTGCGCCGTTTTTTTTAGACCGTGTTGATCGAAAAGCTGTTCGATTTGTTTTGCATTTACGGTCACATTTTTGCTTCGGGAGATTTTTTCGGCCAATTTCTCGAAGCTTGAATCGGGGCTGCGGATAAACTCTGCCAGAACCAGGACTGCGATCTCGGCTGAAAACCGTACCTCCGGCAGATCTTGTACAGTCAGTGCTTGGCGCTGGATTGCCGCTTTGTGAGGGTCGGCGGCAAAGTAGACCTGGCAGCGCCCTATTTTCTGTCGCTCGATTTTGCCCTTTCGCCACAGATTCACCAGGACCCCATGGCACCTGCACCGGAGAGTCTCCCCGAGCATTTCCGCGCTCATACCGGCGGAGCTCCCACTGATCATTGCAATGAGGGTCTTGGTTAGCGTCCCTGAACGGGAGAAACCGATATCGCGATAGAACCAAAGCCCGTTTCTTTCGAATCGAGGAATTGAACAAAGGGTGTACCAGCCACCATTGTGGGTGAAGCTGCTGTAGTAGCCTGCCTCGACCAGAAACCGCCGAACCGATGGGATCGAGTAGTGCATCTCGGCAGCCAGAGGCTGGATCATCCAGCATGGGGTTTGGGCAAAAAGGGAGGCGAGACGTTGACTTGGTGGAATGGTGGTTGTCATGGTGGACCTCCGAGAAAGTATTGCATTTGGAAGGCAAAGCTTCATTATAATGCAATACATTATCAGAAAATATGCCCCATGGCAACCCCCTTTTATCTGAGGGTAAACTGGAAAGGTTTCTTTTTATATCTCCTGAAATCAGCATGTTGGGATCAAAAATAGACGTCTGGACGTCGAAGCTTTTTTTCCTCAACTTCGTCCCAAAATTATGATAAAGTATGGCACATTAGACGGCCTAAACACCTGATATCTATAAGCGCCAACTGAATTTTGTTTTCATAGTGATTTAAAGTATTTATCCGCCAGACTTACGGCGGATTTATCCTCCGTATTTTTGGCGGATTAATATCGTGTCAATCCTGTTTATCCTGTCTATAAAGGGCGGGAACATTTCTGACCCCACCCG
>JBFFCW010000452.1:0-3106 GCA_041559695.1 Desulfobacterales bacterium | reverse complement strand
TAGAAGGTTATCAGTGCAAAACTCGACAATGCCTATTTAACAGGTGATTATTAATTACCTAAAACACAAGGAGGTAAGACCATGATTAGAAAAAGAAAAAAGACATTGACGTTGAAGGTATTCGTGGTGCTTTTATCCCTGGTGATGACGACTGCCGGGTTTTCAGCCAATGCCGGCTCCGCAAGGATCATTCCAGATGGCACCGTATCCATTATTGAAAACGGCCAGGTCGTCGGTCAATTCAGCCAGGAATCACCCCTGCCTGAAGGTTCATTGTTAAGATGCGAAGCCAAGTGTGCCATTAAGGTCGACGATGCGTATATGGTCGTGGATCCGGGAACTGAATTTTCGCTAACCCCTGCGGCCAACAGCACCGGATTATATGTCAAGACCGGTACCGTGTATTTTGCCATAACTGAATCTTCCAATCCGATCCAGATGACCACGCCGTCCGGAGATGCCACCACCGGTGATCTCACAATGACCGATAGTGAGTTGAGAGGCTATGTGCGTGTATCCGGAAATGAGACCGAGATCGGCGTCATCGGAGGCGGTACCATGATGGTGGAAACCACATCAGGGGATATGGCAGTCACGCCCGGTAACGCGGTTACCATTGCATCGATGGGTTCGGGAACATCCGGTGCTGCAGCCGGAGATAAAGGCGGCGGCCTTACCAGAAATCAGAAAATCGGCATTGGTGTTGCTGCGACAGCCGTATTGGTCGCAGGCGGAATCGCACTTGCCTCAAGCGGCGGCGGCGGCGGCAGAGGCGGCGGCGGCGGATCTCCCGCTGCTCCCTAAGCGTATGAATCATGCGGCGTGCGTTGCCGGCAAAAGAGCATTTGATAACCGTTTAACAATCTTTTGCCGGCAGTGCACTTCATCACCGCATATCCATTGCCCAAATTGAGCGCTTCATGTTGCTCGTATTTGTGGCCAACCTCCAGAACCAAATCGTCGACCGCGGCATCGATCAAATCGGGTCATTAAATGATCAATTAAATCAGAAGCTACTTCAAAAATACTAGATCGCGTCCAAAAGCCACGGTATCTTGCGGGATTTCGCATCTGGTTCTTTTAATTCAAGTTGCTCAGCAAGGTGTGAGCCGAAGAAAAAGCGCGGCATATACCTTAGCGAGTATTTTACGGTTTAATGAAGCTCAAAACGAAGCTGTTGGGCGGTAGTGCATTTTTGAGATCACCCTCTGAATTGTGAAAAGAATGGGAAAATGTTCAGGATTAGCAAATATAAATGCATGCAAAACGTAATTATAGCGATCGTATCTTTAAGTTTTACGACTGCCGGCTTTTCTGCTGCTATGAATTCAGCGAGAATAATTCCTAGCGGTAAGGTTTACATTATTGAAGGCGGCAAGGTGGTCGGTGAATTCAGCAAGGAAGGCCCCCTTCCGGAAGGCGCCTTTTTAAGATGCGAGGCCAAATGCACCGTCAAACTGGACGACGCTTATATGGTTGCGGAACCGGATACCGTATTTTCGGTAAATCAGATGGCAAATAGCAACGAGCTGGCGGTCAGAGAGGGAACTGTCTATTTTTCCGTATCCAAAACCTCCCGTCCTCTGGAATTCAGCACTCCCGCTGGAAATGCAACGATGCGTGAAGTTTCACTGAGCAACAGTGAGTTAAATGGCTATGTGCGGGCGTCTGGAAATGAAGCCGAAATCGGCGTCATCGATGGCGGTACCATGAAAGTTGAAACAGCCTCGGGTGAAATGGCCATCACCCCGGGCAAACAGATAACGATTGCCTTGATTGATCCGGCAACATCTGCTTCTGCTTCCGGCAGCGGGGATGGATCCACATCGATGGCCGATATTGCCCTCGGCGTTGCCGGAGCCGGTGTTATTATTGCCGGTGGTTATCTACTTAGCACCACGGATGGAAACCGTAATTCCAGCAAATCTAATGGGAGTCCATCTTCGCCGTAAACTGAAGTTGTCAATCACCTCACGATTTACTTGGAGTCTTCCAATGACACGTAAAATGAAAACCCAATATCGGTTCGTTTGCTTATGGATGGCGTTCGGAATAGTCTTTTGTTTTTTTCTATTCACGGGTTGCGCCACCAATCGAAACATTGGCAAAAACCTGCCGCCTGCCGAATTGAAACAGGACGAAATCGCGGAAATCAATGAACAACTGTTTGCTTCCGCCAGGATGCACACTGATCCGAGTGATTATCTTTTAGGATCCGGTGATTTGCTTCAGGTAAAGGTTTTTGAGGCCGAGGATCTGAACACAACGGTCCGGATCAGTTCACGCGGTAATGTAACGCTTCCGCTGCTGGGCGCGGTTTCAATCAAAGATTTGTCGGCGCGGGAGGCCGAGGAGAAAATTGAAAATTTGTACCGTGCCCGTTACATAAAAGATCCGCACGTCAGCATATTTGTTGAAGAACACTTCAGCCGGCGCGTAACCCTTATGGGCGAATTTCGCAATCCGGGTACTTACGACTACCTTTCGAAACAACGGCTTTTGGATGTGATGGCGCTGGGAGGCGGCTTAAGCGATAAAGCCGGCCGGGTCGTACAAATTCGCAGATACGGCGGATCCGCTGAAGGCCAGAGCGTGGTTATCGTTGATCTGGATCAATTGGTCAAGGAAGGCAGATCTGAGCTCAATATCGAAATTAACAGCTCTGATGTATTGTTCGTGCCGGAGGCCGGCACCTTCTTTGTGGATGGTGCGGTCCGCAGGCCCGGTTCCTATTACATCAAGCACAAAACCACCGTACAGGAAGCATTCCTGGAGGCGGGCGGCATGGCGCCTTACGCCAATAAGAAAGATGCAGTCTTAATCCGCTATATGGAAAGTGGTAAACGGCATATGCTTAAACTCGATCTCGCCAAGCCTGAAACTTTTGAAATAGAAGTACAAGATCGTGATGTTCTGATTTTAGAGGCCAGCACTTACGGGAAATTGGTTCACGGCGTGGGTATCAACATCGGTCTTCCCGGATTTGGCAGTGTCGGCTATAAAAATCCTGAAAATTAGTCCATGATGTAAAATCTTCAATATTATCGATTGACTTAAAGGGGTTAGCGGTCATCTCTTCCGCTGCCCCTTTTTTATTGCTGCAGAT
>JBFFCW010000451.1:0-3119 GCA_041559695.1 Desulfobacterales bacterium | reverse complement strand
GAAGCAGGGATTCCGGTCTCGCTGTATATTGTCTGAACAATTTATCCGTGGTTATCAGCTGATAGCCGGCCTGAATGGCTTCAGTTTTTACATCGTCCCAGGTGGCCTCTTTTGGGGGTACAACACGATTGCCATACCATAGGATACCCATCGTTATCGCTGCAGCCACCAGAGCGAAAAACGCCTTGCTTGCGCCTTTCATTGATCAAACTCCCCGGTTATGGATTTGATAAAAAATCCAATTTTAGTCGTTTAATTCATATTCTATTCATGCAGCCGTTAGGCCATGGTTTATTTTGTCGTTTCACCTATTGCGATCGGAAGCCCCAGGGCGCGCAGGTCCTGAATCCCCTCTTCGAGGCGGACGGCATGAAAGCCTTTTGCGCGAAGCATCTCAACTGCCTGAATCGAAAGTACGCAGTAAGGACCGCGGCAGTAGGCAACGATATCCTGATCGTGCGGCAGCTCAGCCAGGTGCAGCCTTAAGTTTTTAAGGGGGATGGACAAGGCTCCGGGAATGTGGCCGGCGTTGTACTCTTCCACCGGGCGGACATCTAAAACCGTCACCGCTCCTTTCCTGACGAGCTCCAGGAGCGCTTTGCGATCCACCGGTTCCATACCCTCCCTTCCTTCCAGAAAGCGGCGCTTGATCTGCTCCACCTCCGCAAGCCTGCTCTCGGCCAGCACACGCATGGTGCGGAAAAACTCACAGACCGTCTCATTGGCCAGCCGGTAGATAACAAACTGACCCTCTTTTTCGGCCGCCACCAGGCGGGCTGCCCGCAGGATCTGCAGATGCTGGGAGGCATTGGCGACGGTCAAACCGGATTCTTTCGCCAAAACCTCTACAGTTCGCCGACCCTGGCAAAGCAGATCCAACAGCTCCAGTCGTTTCGGGCTGGAAACCGCTTTTCCGATGCGTGCAAACTGTTCGTAAATTTCATCCTTAAACGCACGATTTGGGTTTTTCATATTAGGCCTTTTAAGTATTCAATAGATTAATTGAGTATTAAAATAATCCGATTCTTTTGTCAAGAAAAAGACAATTTTAGATGAAAAAATGTTGGGTGAAAGGCCTATCGAAAAGATTAGGATTGTTAGAGGAAAAGCGGCGGGCACGAAAAATCTTACAAGAAACTGAAATTTATTGATAATTTAAAGATTGGACTTCTGATGCATTTGTGTGGATTTATACTTCGCCTGAAAGTGTTGTCATGGCGTTTGAAAGTGCGTTAATCAGGTCTCCACCTGTCCGAAAATGCGCCTTGTGAGCCCAGCTATCTTTTAATTGATGCATCCAGCTTTTGGGGGCAGGCGGACCATTATTCCAGACGGTATAGGGCGCGTAAAATAGATAAACATCCCAGGCGACGTGCCCGTCCCACCCGATACTCTCAGAGATCTTTTTTCCAACAATTTTATATTGATCGTAGAAATGCCGGAACCTTTTATCGCTCAGATACTTAACGGATGGACGTGCGGCTTCCAGAGAATCATTGTCCAGTATTGGAATCCAAACGATCGAAGCAGCGATATCCGCATCCGGAAATGTCTCAATAATTATCTCGCGTACCGCCCGGGCACCCTGGTCACGTCATAATGGACACGTGGGAGAGAGTAAGGCCAGAAATCGAATTTTATTTTTATGGTTATTAAATCGCAATTTCAGCGGGTTCAATGAACCGTCCAGGGTAACGATATTCTTCGATTGATTGTTATCCATTAAGCCGCGTGTGCCCCCCCCCCCCGTCAAATTGCCCACCACCCGGCAGACATCCGGCAGGCATCATGTGCCTTTGGGATTTTTGGTGGTGCACTGACATGACCCCATCTTCTTTGCGGCCTTTATCTTTTCCATAATCATCGAGCGGCCGTGCTTGATGAAATCTTGCCAGATGTCCTCGCTGGTATATTCAAAACAATAGCAGATTAGATCACGCATCTGTGTTTCCACCTTTAAATAAGAAATAAAAATGCCTAGTTTGAATTCATACGGCCAAAGCAGCTTCTACGATGACCTTCGAATAGAACAACTTGCATACCCATAATAAAATAGATAACGTCCCGCACCAGCGTCACTTCAGAAGAACTGGTATATCCGCTCTGGCCGGCGGTAAAACACCCGCAATCAAATTCATGGCCGCGGATCAAATTGATGGCCAGCACCGTGATAAAAGCCAGAAGCAGGACGTTAATGATAATGGCCGCTGATCGTGGATAAAATCCGATAATCAGGGAAAATCCGGCAACGAGTTCCAGAAAAGGGATGACGATAGCAATCAGATTGATGAACATTTCCGGAAAAAGGCCATATCCATATACGATTTTAGCAAAATCCGCGGGGTAAATAATTTTATGGAAACTGGCATAGATAAAAGTGATGCCCAGAATCCAGCGCAGCGCCAGTTCGACCCAGCTGTTGTTTTTTATGGATTGTCGCAGCTTATTCAATTGGATATCCTTCCGCTTCCCAGCCCGGAAATCCGTCGATAAAAATCCGAACATTGTTGAATCCAACGTCTGACAGAAATTGAGCCAGGTCGTGACTGTCTTCGCAAGTTCTGCCGGAACAATAGGTCACAATGGGCTGTTCGGGTGGATAGCGATTGAGGAAGGACTCGATCCGCTCTTCAAATTGGCCCACCGGCAACGATACGGCTCCCGGGATATGCCCGTTTCCGTATTGGTTTTGCGAACGGGCGTCTACAAAAAGAACGCCGCCTTTATCAAACAGGTCTTTGGCCCGGGCGACGCTGTCAATTTCTTTCTTCTGACCCGCCGCATCTCCGGCCGGGCTGGCGGTAATCACTCCTTTGGTGATATCCCACTGCCCCACCAGGGCAATGCCTCTTGGCGAAAGGGTGTTAACCACCAGGGCCAGGGCCACAGAAACAGATACCAGGATGATAATTTCTTTTATTGATTTACGAATAACCATCGACCTGATCCAGGTTTAGTTTAATTCAAACGGCAAAAGATAATCCGCTTATCTACAATGATAACTCCTGAAATGTTCGGTATCAATATTTGCGAATGCGCTTAAAAGAAACCGCGCCAACCGGCGAACCCTATTTTATGAAGGTGCCGTTTTTAATCTCCGCCAGCGTCTGTTCAATTTC
>JBFFCW010000450.1:0-3135 GCA_041559695.1 Desulfobacterales bacterium | reverse complement strand
ATTCACCGGCGGCAATCATCGAGGCCGCAATACGGTCCTTGACGCTTCCCAATGGATTGAAAAATTCCAGTTTGGCGTATATTTCCGCATCCAGGCCTTCATTAATTCGGTTCAGCCGAACCAGCGGCGTTGAACCGATGGTGCTGCTGACGGTGGAATGATATTTCATGACTGACCCCCTTTAAAAAAACTTCGTTTTTTTTGTTGTTCGTTATTTGTTATTTGCTAATGGAAATTTGGTAGCGTTGTTCAGAAAAATTAATAGTGCCGTGTCCCAGAAATATTGTCTGAAATACGATTAAGTTCTGAGGCGTGCTACCCATTGGTCATTCCCGCGCAGGCGGTAATCTATGCGTCTTTGAACTGGACTCCCGCCTGCGCGGGAGTGACAATCATTTTGCAACTTATTTGTCGGCCACAACACTAGTGGGCTGCCTTGAGCTTTTGCCGGAGCTGCTTTTGCTTTTTCGATTTATAGATCAATCGCGGCGTCTCGATAACAACGGTCGTGTCCGGCGGCACCGAATCGGTCAACCAGACATTGCCCCCGATGACCGAACGTGCCCCGATAACGGTTTCACCCCCCAGAATCGTCGCTCCGGAATAGATGATGACATCATCTTCGATGGTGGGGTGACGCTTCTTGCCTCTGAATTCATCACTGGCGCCTTTGGGAATGGATAAAGCGCCCAGGGTGACGCCCTGATAAATGCGGATGTTGTCGCCAATTTCGGTGGTTTCACCGATCACCACGCCGGTTCCATGATCAATAACAAAACTTTTCCCGATTTTGGCGGCCGGATGAATATCGATGCCGGTCACGCTGTGCGCGTATTCGGTCATAATCCGGGGCAGCAGCGGCACACCCAGGTTCACCAGAAGATGGGCAATCCGATAAACGGTGATGGCAAATATCCCCGGATAGCTGAAAATAACCTCATCATAGCTTTGGGCAGCCGGGTCCCCGTCATAAGTTGCGCGCACATCGTCCGCCAGTGCTTTTCGAAGGGCCGGAACCGCTTCTAAAAACTGAAGGGCCAGCCGATATCCCTGCTCATCACATTCACTGCAGGGCTGATCATACCGCAAACAGTCATGCCGGATGCTGCGGCAGATCTGTTCGGAGAGAAGATCAAACAGGGAAGTCGCGGATTGTCCCACGACGTATTTCAGATTCACCGGATCTACTTTACCCCGTCTGAAATACCCCGGAAACAGGATCTCTCTGAGGCGGTTAAGGATATCAATAACGCTTTCTTTGGATGGAATCGGTTCATAATCAATGTGCGTGTAGCACTCCTGATCGCGGCAGCTCTCAACAATGCCTTCGGCAATCTCGGGTAAACGGGCTTTGATCGAGCTCAGATCCTGAAAATCTATTTTGCACTTATCTTGTTTTTTTCGTTCCACCTTTGGCTGACCTCTTCGTTTGGTAAATGTTAACAAAAAAGCAAAACGGTTTAATCCGCTCTGCTTTTTATCGTTATATCGCTTTGCAAAAATAGGGCAAACGCAATAAACACCGGACCGGATTTAAAACTGTAAGACCGCCGCCATGGCATCTTCATATTTTTTCTTGATCTCGGTCTGGGATGCATCGATTTCTTGTTTCTGGGGGCCGAATTCCGCAGGGCACTCGGTCTGCAGTGTATTGACAATGCGTTCGATGTCTTCAATATGTTTATGCAAGTCGCCGATCTGGGCGGAAAGTTTGTCCTTATCGGCGCCGCGAAGCTTATCGACTTTACGGACCATATTATACATTTTCACCTTCCAACCGTTAAGCTCCATCTCGATGGAATGACAATAATCTTTCACATCCACAATTGTCTCCTTTCAGGCATTGGGAAAAATTCAGGTACTCTGCTTAATAGGTTAATAATAAACCTGATCCCTGTCATGTCAACACGGGGGTTCAAACTGCTGATCGTCATCCGGAATTTGAATTTAATGGGTTTTAGATGACAAAAAAATATGCGGCCGCACCCTATATTTGGGGCCAGAAAAAATTTTATTTTTTTGCTTGACAGGGGTGTAATTTGCCATTAATTCATACTTGCCTTATATAGATTGAATAACTCTGAAACGGGGGCAGGTATAAATGAAACTATCCACACGAAGCCGTTACGGAACCAGAATACTGGTGGATCTGGCCCGTAATAAGGACAAGGGGCCGATCCAAATCGGAGAAATATCAAAGCGTCAAGATATTTCGGTCAAGTACCTCGAGCAGCTCATCCGACCCCTAAAAAAAGCCAACCTGGTGACCAGCGTACGCGGCCCCAAAGGCGGACACCTGCTGGCGGAAAATCCGAAAAACATCTCTCTGGGGCAGGTTGTGCGGTTATTCGAGGGGCAGTCCGACCTGGTTGAATGCGTCAGTTATCCCGAAAAATGCCCCATGTCCGATGATTGCCAGGTTCGCCTGGCCTGGCGCGATGCCACCGAGGTCTTATATGAAAAACTGGATTCTACGACCATCTCCGATCTGATGAACGGAAATTACGCTGGAGAAGATTAAGACCCTTGAAGCACGGATCCATATCAGTGGCTAAGCATTGCAATCATCTGTCCGGAGAATCTTTCAATCGATGCCGTATGCTGCTCGAGCATATTTGAATCAGTGAAAATAAGATAAGGAACTCAGCTTTACGCTTTTTAAGCCAACAGACTAATAAAACAGGAGGATAACATGAAAAAAATTGTCATTCTGGGATCAGGAGCCGGCGGAACGATGGTGGCCAGCCAATTGCACAAAAAATTAAACCCCAAAGAGTGGCGGATTACCATCATCGACAATGATGAGGTCCACCACTACCAGCCGGGCTGGCTGTTTATTCCATTCGGTGTCTATTCCGCAAAAGATTGCCAAAAACCCAAGCGGGAGTTCATCCCCGAGGGCGTTGATTTCGTGTTGGATGAGGTCGTCGGACTCGACACGGATAAACGCGAGGTCAAAGCAAAAAAAGGATCATACAATTATGATTGGCTCATTATCGCCACCGGCTGCGACATCGAGCCTGAAGAAGTCGAAGGCATGATGGATGACTGGCATAAAAATGTTCATGATTTTTACACCCTGGACGGCGCATTGGCCCTGCACGAAAAGATGAAATACTTCGACAAGGGCCGGGT
>JBFFCW010000449.1:0-3141 GCA_041559695.1 Desulfobacterales bacterium | reverse complement strand
TTGGTAAACATGGTCTCCCAGCGCGTCAGACAGATTCGGGAAGGATCTGATTATCTGGTAAGTTCTCCCAAGAATGAAGATGTTGTGGTCGCTTTGCGGGAAGTGGCCGCCGGAAAAATTACAATGATCGAAAAGGAGGAGGCAGAAACGTAACCAGGAATAGCCCGAAATACAAAGCTTTAAACCGGGCGGTCGGCAAAGCCGTGCACCGGTATGACATGCTTCAGGACGGCGATCGAATCGTAGTGGGGATATCCGGGGGGGCGGACAGCCTGACGATGATGTGGGTGCTGGCCGAACGGCTGCCGCGGATACCGATAAACTTTGAACTGTTTCCGGTACACATCGATCCGGGTTTTGAAGGCGGTTTCAGCGAATCGCTTAAAACCTACAGTGCCGATTCCGGTTTCCTCCTGCGGGTTGAGCATACGGATTATGGAATTTTAGGACACAGTACGGTCAACCGCGAAAATCCCTGTTTTTTATGCTCGCGCCTGCGCCGTAAACGTCTTTTTGAAATCGCCGATGAACTGGGATGCAATAAACTGGCACTGGGGCATAACAAAGACGACATCATTGAAACCCTTTTTTTAAACATTTGCTACGCGGGCGAAATTAGCACCATGGTTCCCTCCCAGAAATTCTTTAAGGGAAGGTTCACCGTTATTCGACCACTGGCCTATGCGGATGAGGACCTTATCCGGGCGTTTGCCGGGGAGCAACGCTTCCCTGAGTTTGTCAATCCGTGTCCTTCAGCAAATCATTCCAAGCGCCAGGAAATAAAAACCGTTTTGAAGCAGCTTTACCGCAGCAATAAAAAAATCAAAGGCAACATCTTCCGGGCCATGAGCCGGGTGAAAGCAGATTACCTTCTAAAATAGCATGAAAGACACCCAAAACCAGCGCGATTACCGCAACATCCCGATTGATAAGGTCGGCATCAAAAATTTACGATATCCGATAACGGTTCGTGATCGCCGTGACGGTTCGCAAAATACGGTTGCCACCATCAATATGTATGTTGATTTGCCCCATGAGTATAAAGGCACTCATATGAGCCGGTTTGTCGAGATGCTCCATCTTTTGCAAACGGAGATTTCACTGCAAAAATTTTCTGAAATCCTGGGAAGCATGAAGAGGCACCTCAATGCGGCTTCGGCGCACATTGAAGTTACATTTCCCTACTTTATCGAAAAGAAAGCACCGGTCAGCACCTTGCCGGGTTTGATGGATTACACCTGCCGCATCATCGGTACCAGTGATGCATCCGGCAAAATCGATCTGGTTTCAGAAGTCATTGTCCCCATCTCATCGGTCTGTCCCTGCTCGCTGGAGATCAGCGACCAGGGAGCCCACAACCAGCGCGGTGAAGTGCAGCTGGCGACCCGTTTTAAGCGGTTCATTTGGATGGAAGATATGATTGAACTGGTGGAAGGTGCCGCTTCTACCGATGTGTACTCTGTTTTAAAGCGCGTGGACGAAAAGCATGTTACTGAAACGGCATTTGCCAATCCCAAGTTTGTCGAAGATATTGTGCGGGACATTGCCAAAAAACTGGAAGAAGATGACAATATTACCTGGTATTCGGTCAGCGCCGAGAATTTCGAATCCATCCACAACCACAGCGCATACGCGCATATCACCAGCGATTAAAAAATTTTGCTTCTAAATGGTTTTTTTCCGAATTACTCATTAAGGCAGAAGGAAAAAATTCAATGAGTCACAACAATACCCCTGGAGAAGGCACCATCTCTGTCTGGGCTGGTGAAGAAGAACCCTTCTGGGAATGCGCCACTCAGGTTCCTGTCGTTCACAGCGTATCATTCGGTTATGATGATTTGGATAAGTGGTTAGAAATCGGGCAGGGCAAAGCCCGGGGCCATATATACAGCCGCAATACCAATCCTACGGTGCGAGCCTTTGAGAATAAAATTCGCCAATTAGAAGGAGCCGCATCAGCCACCAGTTTCGCCAGCGGAATGGCCGCGATCTCAAACACGCTTTTTACCCTGCTATCGCCCGGAGATCGGATCGTTTCAATTAAAGACAGCTATGGTGGAACAAATAAGATTTTCATTGAATTTCTGCCCCGCTTTAATATTGAAGTCACTCTGTGCAATACCACCGATCACGAAGCCATAGAAAATGCGGTAAGTTCAGGCTGCAAAATGCTGTATCTGGAAAGCCCCACAAACCCGACCATGAAAATTGTGGATATCATTCGTATGTCAAATGCTGCCCGCAGGGTCGGCGCACTCGTTGTTGTGGACAACACGTTTGCAACACCCATTAACCAGCAACCTTTGATGTTGGGCGCTGACCTGGTTTTGCATAGTGCCACCAAATTCCTGGGAGGACATGCAGATGCTTTAGGTGGGGTCGTTTGCGGGCCCTCGGAGCTGGTCGAGCAAATCTATCATTATCGAGAAATAAACGGGGCGGTTTTGGAGCCAATGTCGGCTTATTTTTTGTTGCGCGGGATGAAAACCCTTCACCTGCGCGTACGTCGGCAGAATCAAAACGCCATGCGGATAGCTGAACATTTGGATAAACACCCCAAGGTGATGAAAGTTTTTTATCCAGGACTAGCGTCTCATCCTCAGCATGATATTGCCCAACAGCAGATGAATGGTTTTGGGGGCATGCTTGCGTTCATGGTCAAAGGTGGCTTTGATGCTGTAAAAGCCTTTTTACCTCAGCTTAGATACGCCCATCGGGCTGCCAACTTAGGCTCAGTGGAAACCATAGTGGGACCGCCGGCTACAACCAGCCACGTGGAATGCACAGCCGAAGAAAGAGAGGCGATGGGCATTCCGGAAAGCCTGATTCGATATTCTGCGGGAATCGAGGAAGTAGATGACTTAATTACAGATCTAGATAATGCGTTGAATTTTATATAGTATGTTGCAGACATCACAATAATTCGTACCTGGTATCTGCACATCCTAGAGAAGTTGCCCTCGAAAAAGCATAAATAGCCCCGGCATTCTGTCGGGGTTTTTTTCTTGCCAAATCAGCTTATCTGCAATATTGCTGAACTCGTGATACTCTGAATATATCGCAACTTGACATCATGATTAAGTCACTGGCAAGGAGAATATTGAACTTGAAACTTGAATAATTCGTGTGGAATTCTAAATA
>JBFFCW010000448.1:0-3149 GCA_041559695.1 Desulfobacterales bacterium | reverse complement strand
GCTTGAGGTGCTTTGGAGCCTGCTCCTGCAAGCCGACCCCGAGGGCCATACCCTCATCTTCTGTGCAGCCTCGTGGCGCACTACCTCCAACATATCGGCACTTTTGAATTCCGTAAAAACCTGCGATATTTATTTAATATCTGCGAAATTGACAAAACGTCGATATTCTTAATGGAAGGGGCTTAGACATCCGAATTGTGTGAGATTAAAGCAGTACGGAGTACTCGGAATTAGAAAATTAAGCCCGGCGAGTGCAAGATACGGCTTCTGCCAGGACAGCATGAATTTCGTCCAAAAGGCTGCAGGTTTGCATGCATCTGGGAAATAGCGGTCTGTAGTGGCACTTCAGGCAGGGGCTCTTTACGAGGGTGCCGATTTCAAAATCGAATTGATAGTTTATTCTTTTGGTCATTGGTTTCATTTTTTGTATCACATAAGTTGTAGCATTTGGATTCAAACGATTCTGGACGATGTAAAACCCAGAAGAAGCAGATTCATAACACAGACCATCGCTGCGTACAAGCTAAAACTTTACCTTAGGTGTTTTTTGATGTTTTATCACACAAGTTTATTTAATTATTAATTAATATTTTCGTATTTATGTGAGGCTATCCTTTCTGCTTTATTCTTCACGGCTCAAAAAATTCTGATACTGAACCATTTTGGCAAAAGCACCCACCGCGCGTTCCGGTGTCGGGAAGAATACACCCTTGAGTTCGTGTTTTTTGTGCGGGTATACCGTCTGGTGTTTTTCATCCGGCAGCATACTGACGCCAAAAACCGGTTTATTATACGTTTCCATTAAGTCAATAATCTGAGTGATATAATCCTTTTCGAATTTTTTAAACTCCCGGTGAATTTTTTTTATAAATTCAGCCGAATAGTTAGGATCTACCTTCAATACCGATTCTCCATGTCTTTTCAATACCTGCCGGCGTCCGACAAGCCCCAAATTGATCACCGCATCACAACCGTCCCATTTCAACAGCAATTCCAGAACGAACCTGGGTAGGGACGGATCCCGTTCACCCACCAGATCAATCGGGTTGGATCGGCTCCAGTATGGCGGCAGGATTTTGTCGATTTCTTTAATAATATCTGCTGAGAGTTCGGCTACGTCGAGGCCAAATTGGGCGCATAGATCGGCGGTAACCACGCCCCAGCCACCGCCCAGGGTCATTATGGCGGCGCGATTTCCTTTGGGCAGGGGCAGAGATGAAAATGCGGCCCCCAGATCAAGCAATTCCATTGACTGGTCGACTTTAACAATACCGGATTGGCGGCAGACGGCATCAAACACGCGCGTGTCTGACGTCATTGCTCCGGTGTGGCTGGCTGCTGCCCGTTTGCCGGCCTGACTTTGGCCACCCTTGAGGAGCACGATCGGTTTTTTTCTGCCGACCCGGCGGGCGCTTTCAAAGAATCGTCGTCCGTTCTTGATGCTTTCCACATATAACACGGCGGTGCGGGTTAGGTCATCGACCTCCAGCCCGTCCAGATAATCTTCGATACACATCATGGCCTCATTGCCCGATCCGCAAAACCCTCTAATCCCGATGCCCTGCTGTTCGGCAAAAGCCAGCAGCTGCACGCCCATATTTCCGGATTGAGAGACCATGGTGGTCGAACCGGCTCTGGGTTGGGCCGGAAAACCGATGCAGTGGAAATTGATATGCGGATTGCAGATGCCCATAGTGTTGGGTCCCAGGATTAAAATTCCGGCTTCGCGGGCGGTCCGCACCAGCTCGATTTCCAATTTTTTGCCTTCTTCGCCCGCTTCGCCAAAACCGGAGGTGATCAGAAGCATGTTGTCGATACCTTTTTCTTTCAGCTGGGGAATCAGGCCAAGTACGCCGGCTGCCGGAATGGTCACAACGGCCAGATCAACCGCGTCAGGGATATCGCAAACCGTCGGATAGGTTTTGCGGCCGGCAATGGTGTCCGCTTTGGGATTCACCAGAAATACGTTTCCTTCGAACCCGCCGCTGATGGTATTCGACATGAGCCTGTGTCCCCATTTGGCAATATTAGCCGAGGCACCGATAAATGCGATGGATTTGGGATAAAATATGGCGCCAATGGCATCCGGAGAAACAGGGGGAGGGTGTTTGCCTTCGCTGTGCGCTTTGCCCCCAGGTACCACCAGGGCATCAACCGCTCGAAGATCGCCATCAGAGGTAGCTATCAGCGGATTGATATCGATCTCGGCGATTTCCGGAAACTCAACACCGATGCGGGAAAGCCCATGGAGTGTTTGAATGATTTGCCGACGATGAATCGTTTTTTCACCGCGATATTCACCCAGAATTGCTTTTCCCCTGATTTCGCTGAGCATATCCGCTGCATCGGCTTCGCTGATCGGTGCCAGGCGAAAGGTAACATCTGCTAACGCTTCGGTAAATACGCCGCCGATACCGAACATGACCACCGGCCCAAATTGAGGGTCGCGAAACAAGCCGGCAACCAGCTCCCTTTTCCCCTGAATTTGGGGCTGAATCAAAAAACCATCCAGGTCAGCTCCGGCCGATGCCATTATGGCTTCCACGGCTTTTTCAACCGCCTGCGAAGTGTTCAGGTTCAGATGCACCAGTCCCCGTTCGGTTTTATGCGCCAGTTCGGCACCCAATCCCTTTACCACCACCGGATAACCAAAAGCGTCGGCAGCGACGACGGCCTCTTGCGCATCGGATGCTGCCGCTTCCGGTACAACCGGAACGCCGAATTCCTTGAGGAGTGCTTTGGCCTCGCCCTCGTTGATGCTGGTTTTCTTTTTTTTGCGAATAGCATCGATCAGTTTTTTTACACTCATTTGCGATCTCCGTAAATTAGCACCCATTAAACCATTCAAATATTCAAATAATTTTAATACTTTATTTTTAGACACGAATAAAGGTAAAAAAAGGGTGCCAACAGATATACTCGGAAAAATAAATAGGTCAAGAACAATAAATTATAATTCGAGTTTCTTTGCGATCAGGTTTGTGGTATTCATATAAGTGTTTAATTTTTAATTGATTATTTGAATAACTACCGAAAGGAAACAATCATGCGGGTCGGAATCGGATATGACATTCACCGTCTGGTGGAGGGGCGTCCGCTGATATTGGGCGGTGTGCCTGTTGTGTATGAAAGGGGCTTGCTGGGTCATT
>JBFFCW010000447.1:0-3159 GCA_041559695.1 Desulfobacterales bacterium | reverse complement strand
TTTATTAAGATCAGATATGTAATCCCGCTTCCGCGGGGCCCTTGAACCTGATCTGAGGTTTTTAAACCACTTCTAAATAAACACACTGGGCACTGCGCCATGTTTTCCAGCTGGAGGTAAAATGGATCAGACTTTATTAAACATTGGATTCGGAAGTTCGGTGGTGGCGGATCGTGTCGTTGCGATCGTTTCCCCCAATTCTGCCCCCATGAAACGCCTCAAAGACGAGGCCAAGGAAGAGAAACGCCTTGTTGATGCCACCCATGGCCGCAGGACGCGTTCGATAATCGTCATGGACAGCAATCACATCGTGCTGTCTGCCATTCAGGCCGAGACCGTTTCGCAACGTTACGCGACGCTCAAAGAACTCACCTGATTTGACATAATCCGGCCCTGAGGCGGATAAAACCATCACACTAATCATGCAGCCAAAATCAACGCATCTGTTTATCATCTCAGCCCCTTCCGGAGGCGGCAAAACAACGCTATGCCGCGAAGTGCGCGAGCAATTCCCGGATATGCTCTATTCAGTGTCCTATACCACGCGTAAACCCCGCAAAGGAGAACAAGACGGGGTTGACTATCATTTCATCGGGAAAAATGAATTTAAAACCCGCATCAACGATGGGCGCTGGGCGGAGTGGGCGCGGGTGCACGGGAACTATTACGGAACCGCCACAGCGTTTTTAGATGAGGGCCTTATCGCCGGTCATGATATACTCCTTGATTTAGATGTGCAGGGAACCCGACAGCTGCTGAAGCGTTACGCTGAATGCGTGGCCATCTTTATTCGGCCCCCATCGCTGCAAGCACTGCAACGGCGGCTGGAAGCCAGAGGCGCCGATAGTCCAGAAATCATCGCTGTTCGATTGCGCAATGCTGAAAAAGAAATTGCCCAACAAGACCTTTACCATCATGTTATAGTGAACGATCAGTTACCTATCGCCATCAAAGAGTTGATTTCAATTATCGAAAAATATCGCATGCCGCAGTGACTCAGTTCCTATTCATCATGGGGATTAACGCTTGATCAAAGGGAAATGGCCGACGTGAAGGCTGAAATACTTTATGGTTTCCATCCGGTTTATGAGGCATTAAGGGCCGGTCGCAGAACCTTCCACGAAATTTATTTTTCAAAACAAACGCATGCCAGGCGAATTGATCGGATTCGGTCGGCGGCCAGCCGCAAAAATATATTACTAAAAGAAGCCAGCCCGGCAAAGCTCCAGTCCATTGGCGGCAATGTCCCGCATCAAGGCGTCATGGCCCGGGTCAGCGCTTACCCGCTTGCCGATACGGCCGATCTTTTAGAGACGGTCTCATGCGGCGCGCGCTCACCGTTTTTTCTTTTGTTGGACCAGATTGTCGATCCGCATAACCTGGGTGCCATTATTCGAACCGCCCTGTGTACCGGCATCGACGCTGTGATCATTCCAAAAGATCGCTCCGCATACCCGACGCCGGCCGTATCCAGGATATCTGCGGGCGCCCTGGAGTATATGCGCGTGGCGCAGGTCAATAATATGGTGCGCTTTGCCAAAACGCTCAAAGACCAGGATGTGTGGATCGTGGGCTTGGATCAAAACGCCGGGCAGCCTATTTATAGTGCGGATCTAACCGCTGCAGTCGGCCTGGTTGTCGGGGGAGAGGAAAAAGGAATTCGACCGCTGTTGAAAAGAAATTGCGATCTTCTGATCTCCATACCGCAGAGCGGACCCGTGGGTTCGCTTAACGCATCGGTGGCCGGCGCAGTTGCCATGTACGAATCGTACCGGCAGCGCACGCTCAATTTAGGTGCTCCCTAAGTTGAGCGATTGTCGAGGTTGCCGCAGCTACAAGGCAGATGTCGTTCCGCTATAGTCGACTATGCGGTACGGCATCTAACGCGGTAGATGCGGCAAGATTGGCAATCCCGAAGGGTTTCAAATTTTAAAAAATATAAATCGATAGAATTCCTTGATTATAAGAATAAATGATCCTTTTTTAAAATTTGACACGCTCAATTTAGGATAGATGAGTTATCTAGAACCTATCTCAAAAATAGGATTTTGGTTCAAAATCGCGGCGGGACCGAGTTTAAAACCGCAGGCATACTGTTGTATGTCGAGGATTTTAAACGAGGGACCAACAAAGAGGTTGGGCCAAAAGACATTTCTGAGATGGGTTCTAAATTTCCCGGAGGATAAGCATTCGTGTTGTTAGATCAGCTCGCCAAATCTGGGACCTCCAATTGGCCGGGGTCGCTTTTGAACATTTTCCTCGATGCGGTTTTCCCTCCTAAATGCCTGGTATGCAGCCGGCTTTTTAAACCCGCCACCAAAAGGTTCGGAAATGAACAGCTGCCAGATGCCGCAACTGAAATAACTGATCCGTTTGCAGAATCTTACCGTTTGCTGACCTTTTTTTGTTGCCCGGATTGTGTCAGCGCTTTTGCGGCCATTTCCTCACCCATGTGCACGTGCTGCGGGGTTCCGTTTAAAAGCCAACAGCTTCAGGATCATCTTTGCGGAGATTGTATTTCACGTCCCAAAAAATTCAGAATGGCGCGGGCTGCCGTGGCATGTGATCAACAATTGATGGCCGTCATTCACCGGTTCAAATATGCCGCCAAGACGCAGCTGGCCAGGCCCCTGGGCGGACTGATGCTCAGCGTTTTTATGCGGCAGTGGGAAGGCGAAAAGGTCGATCTGATATTACCGGTACCCTTGAATCCCCAAAAAATTCGTAGCCGCGGGTTTAACCAATCCTATTTGTTGATTCATGCCTGGAAAGCCGTTGCCAACGCAATGCATATCGCCTTGTCAGCCATTCCCATTCATACGGATGTACTTATAAGAAGCAAAGCAACTGTTCCCCAAACCGGGCTTGGCCGCCGGCAGCGATTAAAAAATGTTAAGGGCGTTTTCAGCCTGCGTTTTCCTGAACAGGTTTATGGTAAGAAGTTATTGGTGGTTGATGATGTTTACACCACCGGTGCGACGGTCATTATGGTAATTATATTTATTATTTATAAAAGATTCAGATACTTGAATTTTAGACATTCGCATCGTTTTTATTAGTTGCTACCAGTTTGCTACCAATTTTTTCCAAAATGGTTTTTTCCAACCTGCAAGCAGCCTCTTGATTTACCGCTTTCATCAAATGAGCATAAACGTCAAG
>JBFFCW010000446.1:0-3205 GCA_041559695.1 Desulfobacterales bacterium | reverse complement strand
GCATGCGCGGCTGATGCGCGGCTGGCGCGGCAAGCGCATTGCCTATCTGTCCCTTGTGGGATTTGCCGCGGTTCTATTTACCTATTTCGGCGTCAACCTGCTGCCCGGCCTGCACAGTTACGGGGCCCTGGGCCAATGATTTTTTCTTGACAAAAACCAAATCGATAAGGTACACAACCGCAGGCTTATTTCCAGCGCCAATAAAATTACGGAACGATCGTAAGGCTTTGAAAATATAGTTGTTTATGTTTTCCAGTTTTAAGGGTTTTCCCTTAGCTGCATTCGTCAATAGGTGTTGGGCGAGCAAATAATATCAACTTGAATTGATCGGAGTTTCCATGAGTACGGATGAGAAAGCCAATGAGGTTTCAGGCGAGGCCGCAGATCAGGAACCGATAACCCCTTCCTCTGAAACAGAAGGATCCGGCCATGGCGCTGAAGGCGGCGCCGGCGGACCGATTATTCTGTTTTTCATTCTCGGGTTGATTGCCAGTCTCGTTGTTGGATGGGTAATTTTCCCGAAGCTTCTTTACTCCCAGAAAAAGCAACCCGTTGACTTCAACCATGCCCTGCACAATGAAGAGGTCGAAGATGGCTGTGAAAGCTGCCATTTTTTCAGGGAAGACGGCACGTATTCCGGAGTCCCCAAACTGGCCCAGTGCATTGATTGTCATGAAGAGGTCAACGGGGAGGATCCTGAGGAAGCAAAATTTGTAAACGAATATGTTGCCAAAGATCGGGAGGTTCCCTGGCTGATTTATTCGCGGCAGCCACAAAACGTATTTTTTTCACATGTCGCCCATGTGAAAATGGGGCAAATGGACTGTGTCGTCTGCCACGGACATATCGGCGAATCAGAGAGTTTAAAGGTCTATCAGGAAAACCGTATTTCCGGATACAGCATAGATATCTGGGGTAAAAATATCGCCGGTATTAAACGCAATTCCTGGGACCGCATGAAAATGGATGACTGCGCGGAATGCCATGTGAGAGAAAACGTCAACCAAAACAGCGTGCAGACCCTGCGGGGCGGCTGCTTTGTCTGCCACCATTAAACACGGTGGGCGATGAGCCGATGCCCTAACCGCATTTGTTTAAGCCGTCTTTCTCAATTGTTATATGGGTTTACCTCTACGGGGAAAATTAAATGAAAGTAGACAGAAGAAGTTTTTTAGCATTCGCTTTTGGAGGTGCCGCTGGGACCGCGTTGTCACCCCTGCCCTGGAAAATCACCGATGATATATCCATCTGGAGTCAGAACTGGCCCTGGACACCGGTTCCGGAAAGAGGCGAAATCAGCAGGGTCAACTCCGCCTGCACGCTATGCCCGGGCGGCTGCGGTATTTCGGTGAAGAAAGTGGGTGAACGGGTGATTAAAATAGAGGGGCTCAAAGGACACCCCGTAAATGATGGCGGCCTCTGTACCCTGGGACTCGCCGGCGCACAGCTGCTATATGGCCCGACGCGTGTCCAAACCCCCCTGAAAAAGGTCAATGGCCGCTGGCAAAAAGTATCCTGGGAAGAAGCCATTAAGATATTAGCAGCCAAACTAAAAGAACTGCGTGCAGCGGGTTCGGCTCATAAGGCGGCCTGTGTGGCCGGATCGGACCGCGGCACGGTTCCGGAGCTTTTTAACCGGTTTTTAAGCGTTTATGGCTCGCCCAATTTTTTTCGAGCCCCTTCGATCTGGGACTCCTATGAGCTGGCGCTTTACCTGACCCAGGGCACGCGTTCGATGGCCGGGTTCGATATCGAAAACGCAGGTTTTATCTTGAGTTTCGGCAGCGGTCTGATCGAAGGCTGGGGGTCTCCCGGTTACATGTTCCGGGCCAAGGCCATGATGCGCAAAAATGACGGCCGTATGGATCAAATCGAATCGCGGCTGTCCAAGACAGCCGCTAAATCCGATCACTGGATCGCCATTCATCCCGGCACCGAAGGCGCACTGGCATTTGGTTTGGCGCATGTGATCATCAAAGAAAAGCTGTACAATAAAAATTTTGTGGATGGTTACACCGCGGGGCTATCCGCACGTTTCCAAAAAATCATCGACGGTTTCCCACCGGAAATTGTTTCGAAGACCACCGGGATCAGTACTGGAACGATCTTAGCGCTGGCCAAAGATTTTGCCGGCGCCAGGAAACCCCTGGCAACATGCGGAGCGGGCCAAGGCCATCAACCAGGGGGCCTGCAGACGTTTTTGGCCGTGCATACCTTAAATGCCCTGGTGGGCAATATCAACCAACCCGGCGGCCTCTGGGCCTTACCCGAACCCGATTATATTGATTGGCCCGAGCCGGAAATCGACGCGGTTGCCGCCAAAGGACTGCAACAGACCCGCATTGATGGCGCCGGCAGCTACCGCTATCCGAATGCCAGATATTTACTGCATCGACTGCCCCAAGTCGTTAACGCCAGTGCCGAACCACCGGTTGAGGTGCTCTTTGTTCATGATGCCAATCCGGCGTATTCATTGCCGGATACCGAATCGGTGAAAAAGGCGTTTGAAAAGATTCCGTTTGTCGTTAGTTTCTCTTCCTACATGGACGAAACAACAGCCCTGGCCGATTTGTTACTGCCGAACCATATCTTTCTGGAACGTTACGAAGATGTCCCGGCGGCCCTCGGTTTTCCCAAACCCATCATCGGCCTGGCCCAGCCGGCCGTTGAGCCGCTCTACAATACTCGCCATACCGGCGATTTTATCATTAAGCTGGCCAAAGAGTTGGGCCACACCATTGGCGCTGCATTCCCCTGGGATGATTATGCCGCCTGCCTGGAAGAAACCCTGGGCGATCGGTGGGATGCGCTGGTTGAAGAGGGCTACTGGGTTGATGACGAATTCAAAACTGCGGATTGGGCGGATGCCTTTGAGACCGCTTCAGCCAAATTTGAATTCAGCAATAACGAAATAAATACGCTGGCCGATTATCACCCGCTGAAACCTGAAGGAGATGAAGCCACCTATCCACTGCTGCTGCTGCCCTATGACACCATGCGGTTGACCAGCGGTTATGTGGCCTCACCGCCGTTTCTCGTTAAAGCCCTTGAGGACACGGTTTTGAACGGTAATGATGTTTTGGTGGAAATCAACCCGGCGACCGCCAAGCCGCTGGGACTCTCAGAAGGCAAGATCGCCAGTCTGACAACCGTCAAGGGTTCTGCTCGGGTAAAAGTGCATCTGACCAACCGGATTATGCCCGGT
>JBFFCW010000445.1:0-3223 GCA_041559695.1 Desulfobacterales bacterium | reverse complement strand
GCCGGGTGCTTCCGATCTCCTTTTTAACGAAATGGTTCGACTGGCGCAATCCGAGGGAAAACAGGCGATTAACCTGGGGCTGAGCGTTCACCCCGGCATCCGCCGCTTCAAGAAAAAATGGGGTGGAAAGCCCTTCTTGAACCACCATTCTGTCTTCATTCAAAGGAGCCAAGTGCCGGATATCGGGAAATTGTCCAGAAAGCTGTAAGTTTAGGACTGAGGACTGAGTGTTGAGGACTGAGATAGGTCGAAATGCAAAGGAATGATAATTGCCGTGCCAGCTCACATGACGGAAAAGGACACCTCTTCGCTCTGTCGAGCTTCGCCGCGGCTGGCAACTCATGGCCCCGGGAGGACAATTCATGACGGAAACCGACGCTTCATGATGAAATGGTTCGCCGCCAAGCACGCTTTTTTGCTCAGTCCTCAGCACTCAGTCCTTATATTACATGACACCTGACACCTGAAACCTACAGATTTATTCATAAATCTGTTGAGCTTCTGCCATGCGCACCTGTTTGGTGGTCTCTTTTACCTTTTGAAACCATTGCCTGCGATCCTTTTTGGTGCCTTTGCGCATGGTGGTGATGGCCGCCTGGATAACATCTTCTTCCGCTTTCTGGAGGGCGCTTAAAAAGGCGAGGTAATTCCCTTTAGATGGGTATTTTTCCTTAATTATTGCAGGGTACGTTGATTGTCTGGAGCTGAAAAGGCCCAGGTAGTGCTGGATGAGCAATTCGATTTCAGACAGTTGCTTGCGCCTGATTTTTTCGGTGTAGAAACCTTTCTTTTCTTTGTTCAGGACTTCCTGGGTCTGGATTTCAATCTGGCGGAATTCCCAGGCCTGATCTTTACCCCGGGAAATGTTTTTCGCAGCATTAAATGCAAACTGTTTGGTATAAAGAATGTTTTTACGGGTAAAGCGCAGGTCCTTTCGATATTGATACACCTTATTCAGAAAGATCGGCAGCAAAATGATTTTCCAGTTCAGGTCTACTTTTTTATTTTCCAGAAGGGCTTTTACGATCCGATCGACCTGGCGGACTTCATGCTTCCATATGACGCGAAAATTTTTCATGCCGTGAAACCTATAAAAAACGACACCTTATGTCAAAGAAATAATTTACCGCGAAATCACGAAACCACGAAAATTAAAAAATATATATTTTGTGCTTTTAAAATTTCGTGTTTTCGTGGTTATGGTGTTACATATATCCCCGACAGGCATTTCAATCCATTAGCAGGATGAAAAGATGGGCTTGCGTTTGAAATGAGGATGGTTATCATAGCTTTGTTTAATAATAAATTCGATATCTTAATATAATCGGACAATCGACCATGAGCACTTATGCGTTTGAAGACAAGCATGTTCTGATCACCGGGGCCAGCGGCGGCCTGGGATCTGCTCTGGTTAAATTACTGGCGGAAAAAGGGGCGCGGCTGGTAATAACATCTCGATCAGAAAAGGCTCTCATCGAACTGATTTCAAAAATGCCACCAAATAAGAATGCGGTTGCCATTACCGCCGATCTGTCCAAACCCGGTGAGGCTGCAAGACTGGCCCGTGAAGCGGTTTCGGCCTTGGGCTATATCGATGTTCTGATCAACAATGCCGGTGTCGGGTATTTTGCCCTGATGGAAGAGGCAACCGAAGAAAACATACGCCACCTTTTCGAGGTGAACATGCTTTCGCCGCTGATGTTGGTCAAAACCCTACTTCCGGAGATGCAAAAAAGAGCCGACGGTCGGGTGGTCAACATTTTATCCTGTGCCGGTCGGGTGCCGATTCCAACAGCGGGCGTTTATGGCGGCAGCAAATCGGCGCTGGCCGTAATGGCCAATACCATGCGCCTGGAACTTGAACCCCAAGGTATTGATATTATCAACATTTATCCGGGGACGGTGGCGACAGCCTTCGAAGAGCATGCCTTTCATGAAGAAGAACGCCCGGGGCTGTGTCCGAAGGAGGTATGCGGCGAGCCACGTTTCCGCATCGCTCAAAAAGTCCTTAAAGCCGCCGCCGGTCCGCCGGGAGAAGCCTGGCTGGAACGTGCCGGTAAATGGTATTCAACGGCGGCCCTTATCTTGCCGCACGCTTTGGATCGGCGCTTGACGGCGCTACGGGATAAGGTGATCGGAAAAAAATCGTTAAAGAAGAGACCCTGGCGGCTATTCCAGGTGGAATCGGCGATTGCCTGCAATTTAAAATGCGTCATGTGTCCCTGGCGAGAAATGGCCAAAAAGGTAGAAAACCGCGGTATCATGACCGAGGCGGTCTGGCAGGCGATCCGCCCGTATCTGGATCGGGTGCAATCGGTGGATTTTACCGGCGGCGGAGAACCCCTGCTTCAGCCCCAATTGGCGGAATGGATTGCCGATGCCGCAAAGGCCGGGTGTGAAACCGGCTTTTTATCCAACGGGCTGCTGCTGACAGAAGAAAAACTGAAAACAATTCTGGATGCCGGTATAAACTGGATTTGCATCTCTATAGATGGCGCCACCGCGGAGATGTACAACAAAATCCGGATTGGATCGGATTTTGAGCGCGTATATCAAAATGTGGCCAATATCGCCAGGCTGCGAACCGGCCGTATCCCCAAAACCATGATCAATTTTGTTCTGATGGACTTAAACTCCCACCAGATGGAAGACATGGTGCAGCTGGCCGCGCGCCTGGGAGTGGATCAGCTGAACTTCAAGCAATGCGACGTTATCCGTGGCCAGGAGGGCAAAGGATTCGGACTTTTTGCTTCCGAGGAAACCAGGGAAACCCGCCGGCTGCAGAAATCCTTAGAAAAAGCGCGCCGCCTGGCCAAAAGATTAAATGTCGATACCACCGCTTTTGCGTTTACCCCGCAGGAATTGTCCGTGTGCGAGCAGGATCCGCGGGATTCCCTGTTTATCCGATATGACGGCACCGTGGCACCCTGCATCAATCTGGCGCTGGGCGGGCCGACGACCTTCCTGGGGGAAGCGGTGACCATGCCTTCGGTTCACTACGGCAGACTCCCGGACGAGGACCTGATGGGGCTGTGGGAAGCAGAGAGCTGTCAATTTTACCGGAATAAATTCCAGCAAAGAGTTGAAAAACACGATAATATCATCATGAACGGTTTGCTCCGGGGAGGTGGCGGGAATCGCACAAAGGCTATGAAAGAAGCCCGGGAAGCCATGCCGCCGCCGCCGAAGGGGTGTAATGTGTGTCACTATCTTTACAATATAT
>JBFFCW010000444.1:0-3230 GCA_041559695.1 Desulfobacterales bacterium | reverse complement strand
AGGCCTTTTGAAAAAGCATATCTGATATGCTTTCAAGTGTTCGAACGTGGAAATGAGCGGTTGAAAGCGGGACTATGAAAATAGGCTATACTTCGGAATAGGTCTTATATCCACACTTTTGAGGTAAGCTATTTTTTTCAGATTTCCAAACGATATTCAAAAAAATGGCCAGGTGTGGATGCATAGCCGTATGATGAAATTTTCAAAATTTGTGTATAGCGTTAGTTAATCTTAATAAGTGAATATATGTAGTATTTTCAAATTTGTAAGTATGCCGGGATTCAAGCATCGGATAAGCACTTGAATCCCAGCATTTTAGATATTCATCAGAAAGAATAACTTTTGCTTATAAATTACTCCAAATGTCAGGTTTTTCTTATCCTTAAGTAGGTCAATCCCGAAGCAATCACCATTGGAATGACACCGATAATGATTAGGATCAGGTGCGACGGCATGCTGACCCATTCGAGCATTCGAATACGATCCGTGCCGATGAATTCAAGACTGCGCGCATGCCAGTAGCCATTTTGAAGCACATCCCACACCTGCAAAATACCCTCTGGAAACAAATTGGTGATTACCATCAGGGCTAAACCAGTGTTCATGCCCCAGAAAGAAATCTTAACAAATTTTTCCGGCAACACCCACTGTTCATCGGTCATCACGTGGCGCAGGCCTAAAACCAGAAGCGCCATGGCCAGCATACCGAACGCTCCCAACAAGGCGGCATGGCCATGGTTCAGGGTTAATATGGTGCCGGCTTCAAAGTAGCTGACGACCGGCATATTGATCAGGAATCCGAATATGCCGGCACCCACAAAATTCCAGAACCCTACGGCCATTAAAAAATAAAAAGCCCATTTGTGTGGAATGTCTTTTTTCGGTGCGCCGGCGGTGTTTCCCGTGCCGGTCAACTTGATAAAGTCCCAGGCGTCTAACGTCAGCAGGGTGAGCGGCACAACTTCAAGCGCCGAGAACATGGCCGCCAGCGCCATGGTGAAGTTAGCCTGTCCTGTCCAATACCAGTGGTGGGCCGTTCCGATGATGCCGCCCGCCAAAAAAAGTATGGCATCCATGTAAATGATACGCACCGCATTGATGCGCCTGACAACTCCCAGCTGATAGAAGGTTACTGCAACCAGAACGGTCACAAACAGCTCAAAGAAGCCTTCCACCCAAAGGTGGATTATCCAGAAACGCCACGTATCCACCACCGTAAAATTGGAGGTGCTGCCGAAAAAAAAGGCCGGCAGGTAAAAAAACGGAATGGCGGCAGCGCCCCCTAAAAAAAGTAGTGCGATTTCTTTACGCTCCGGGTCTTTCAGGGCCGGTGCGGTCGTCCGGTAGAGAAGGCCCAACCAGAAGCTGAACCCTATCACCAGGATGATTTGCCAAAACCGCCCCAGTTCGAGGTACTCCCACCCCTGGTGGCCAAACCAGGACCATAAACGACCGAAGAGCTGATGAATGCCCGCCAGTTCACCCAACAGGCTGCCGGCCACCAATACCACAAGCGCCCAGAAGAGCATGTGAACGCCCAGCGCATGTCCACGCGGTTCCTTCTGGCTCAGGGAAGAGGCCAGCAACAGGCCGCCGGCAATATAAGCGGTGGCAATCCAGAAGATGGCCAGCTGAAGGTGCCAGGTGCGCAGAATATTACTCGGCAAGTACTGAGCCAGGTCGATGCCATAGAAATTTCCGGGATCAGCGCGATAGTGGGCCAGTGCGCCACCGATCATGACCTGCGTTAAAAAAAGCAGCGCAACAATAAAAAAATACTTGATGGTCGCCTTCTGTCCGGCGGTGGCTTCACCGGGCAGCATGTGGGGATGAATGCCCTCAGAGCCGCCTTTCCAACCCAGGTAATCGAACTTGCCAAAAGTAAACAGCACGATGGCCAAACCGGCCAGCAGCATGGCGACACTCAGCGCGCTCCAGAGAATCGCATCACTGGTCAAACGGTTACCAACCGTCGGGTCATAGGGGAAGTTGTTGGTATACGAATAAAGTTTGTCCGGCCGGTTGGCGACACTGGCCCAGGCCGTCCAGGCAAAGAAAGCTGTCAGCTGGCGGATTTCTGCAGGATCATTGATGTAATTATTGGGGAGGCCTGAATTTGATATCGGGTGCTTGAAATAATCGGTCCAGACCGTTAGCTGCTTTTGGAAAGAATCTTTTTCTGGATCTATGAAGGTCAACTGCTTCGATACAGGATTGTAACGATTTTCTTTAAGAAGGATGGCAACCCGGGAATTTACCAGAGCCCGCTGTGATGCATCTAATGACGACAAATCCGCACCAAATTCTTGTCTGGCGACTGCCTGTGCGGTTTCCAGGGAGAGTCCGTGCAGGTACTGTGCCGCAAAATCCGGGCCCAAGTATGAGCCATGGCCCCAGATCGAGCCGTTCTGCATGAGGCCGTATTTTAAAAAAACCTGTTGACCCACTTCGATCTCCTGCCCGCTGAATATCATTTTGCCATCGGAATCGACTACTTTTTCAGGAATGGGGGGGGCATACCGGTAGGCTTGTACCGACATGAAGATCAAACCGATCATACCGACAACGAACACCATTAAAACACAACGGCGCCACCATGCTGAGAGTGTCGGGGTGGAAGATAACTGCTCTTTCATTTTAATATCTCCTTTTTCACCTTGAGATTTTCTGTCAAAGATCGTGCTTTTCAAACCTTACGTTTAGCTTGCCATAGTACTCGAAGCCTCCGATTACATAATGCATACCGCAATACAGGACGTTTACGCAATCAGGTGACTGTTTTTACCCAACTTTGCCCTTTCCCGAGGTTTATCCCTGATAACGCCTGTTTGCTGTCACAAAGTGAGGGATAACTACTGTTTCAACTTGAATAGTCCTTTATGATTCCAGGTCCTTTTTCTTCCGGTCAAATTCCTCTTTATCGATTTCACCTTTTGCATAACGCTTCTTCAATATATCTAAAGGTGTTTCTATAATCGGACCAGCGGAACCTTTTGATTTTGAAACTTGAAGCATGAAATAGATAACAACACCGACTAAAACCAGAACTATTAACCACATAAATCCTCCACCATAACCGTATCCCATCATATGACCCCAGTTGCCCGCAGGGCTATTAGGGTCTTGTGAACAAGCAAAAAATGATAGTGTCGAAAGTATAAATATAGAGAATATTCTTTTTAGTACCATCGCCTTTATCTCCTTAAATTATTGAATCAAAAACTTTCTTT
>JBFFCW010000443.1:0-3255 GCA_041559695.1 Desulfobacterales bacterium | reverse complement strand
GAATATGTGGCCCGATTATACTCGGATAAGCTCGAAGATGAGATTATCAGAACCTTCGAACTGTTTGATGAACAGGGTCGCTACTATCGCTACAATCCGGATAACGCCACCCGCCCCCTGACACAACTTTTTGATCGTCTGCTTCTTAAAGTGGCTGGAACCGCGCAATGCTGCCGGCTGGCCCTTGAAAAAGAATTTTGTTTTGCCTTTGGCGGCGGTATGCACCATGCCAAAAGAGATTACGGTGCCGGTTTTTGCCTGGTAAATGATATTGTGGTCGCCCTGCGCAAGCTGCAGGCGGAAAATTTGATTCGCAGCGCTCTGGTAATCGACCTGGATGCCCACAAAGGGGATGGAACAGCGGTGTTAACCCAGGAAGACAGCTCGATTACAACACTCAGCGTTCATATGGCCCGGGGCTGGCCGCTGGATGGCGAAGCTTACGATCAGCAGGGCAGATTGAATCCGTCGTTCGTTCCCAGCGACATCGATATCCCGGTTGGTGCTGGCGAAGAGCATTTATATGTCGGCAAGTTGCAAGCGGGGCTTGAAAAGATCGTCGGTATCGGGCCGCCTGATCTGGCAATTGTCTTGGCCGGATCGGATCCGTATGAAAAAGATGAACTGCCTTCGACCGGCGAGCTGAAACTGTCGTTGAAGCAGTTAAAAGAGCGAGATCTTCTCGTCTACCATTACTTAAAGGATCATAAGATTCCGCGGGCCTATGTGACCGCCGGCGGATACGGCGAACGCTCATGGGAGGTGGATTGGCAGTTTATCGAGTGGGCCCTGCTGGATAATATTTAGAAGTGCCTAAAGTGAATAGAGTGACTAAAATGCCTAAAGTTATGGTCTCGCTTTGCTCCATCTTTTTTAAAATGATCGTTCGGCCCCGAGGCTCTGGAAGGGTATCATTCCTCAACTTTAGTCACTTTAGCTCACTTTAGTCATTTTAGTCACTTTTCACCTGCAGGCTGGCCAGCATCTGTGAAATGTCGGTGGTGGGCAGTTTGCAGACAAAATTGGAGCAGACATAGGCGGTGGCCCGGCCGTCTTTTGGAACCATAAATTCGGTATAGGGCGCCATGCGAATGATTTCAGCCGCCGCCTTTTTGTCGGCCGGGCGCAGCAAAACAATCTTGCCGGGCAAAAAAGATTTGCGCAATGCCGTCAGCATGGCGCGGGTGTCTTTGGCCGCGGGCCGGCCGACAATGACGACCTCGTAGCTTGGGTTCAATGCGTAGTCCAGTGCCACCATCAGATGGGCATGGCCCGGCGGGTATCGATTAACCGATTCGGAAAACGCGCGGCTGATCCCCTCGGCTTTTTTCAAATAGTCTTCTCTGCCGGTTATGTGGCCCAGGCGCAGCAAATTTAAAGCGGCTGCCGAGTTTCCGGACGGGATGGCGCCGTCGTAAATTTTTTTGTTGCGGATTAAAAGTTTCTCACTATCGTCGGCGGTCATAAACAGGCCGCCGCTTTGCTGATCCCAAAAATGCTTGAGCAGCTGATCGGTTAAACGGATGGCTTCCTGCAGATAGATGGCTTCCAGCGTGGCTTCATAGAGTTCCAGAAACCCCCAGGCCACAAAGGCATAATCGTCCAGGTGGGCCGGCAGGCCGGCAATTCCCTTGCGGTAGCGTTTCACAAGCCGATTGTTCTTATCGCGCAAATTGAGCATTAAAAAATCAGCGGCTCTAACAGCAGCAGCGGTATAGCGGGGCTCGTCGAGGACCAAACCGGCTTTGGCCATAGCGGCAATCATCAATCCGTTCCAGTCCGTGAGGATTTTGTCATCCCGAAAGGGATGAACGCGTTTCTTGCGTATCCTGAAAAGCTGCTCGCGGTTTTTTTCCAGGCGCTGAAGGAACTGTTTTTCGGGCAGGCCCAATTCTCCGGCTAAATCCGGCAATGTCTTTTTGAGGTGCAGAATATTGCTACCGGCTGCCTGCTCATTCTCCTGTGTCTTGAAATTACCAGCATCTTCAAGGTTATAGATTTTTTTGAATGTCTCCGTTTCTTCTTTGCCCAGAATTTTTTGAATTTGCGGCAGGGTCCATAAATAGAATTTGCCTTCAACTCCTTCGCTGTCGGCGTCTTCGGCGCTGTAGAAGCCGCCTTCGTCTGACGTCATATCCCGCAAAATGTAGGCGATGATTTCTCTGACGGTTTGGGCGTAAAATTCTTTGCCGGTTGCCTGATAGGCCTCGGTATAAACCAGTGCCAGCAAGGCCTGGTCATACAGCATTTTTTCAAAGTGCGGCACCAGCCATTGACCATCGGTTGAATAGCGGTGGAAACCGAAACCGATATGGTCGTGGATGCCGCCCAGGCGCATGCGGGTCAACGTATTTTCCACCATTGCCAGGGCCTGGGTGTCTTCATTGTGGTGATATCGCCTGAGCAAAAAGGCCAGTATGTGCGGCGTCGGAAACTTGGGTGCCTGGCCAAACCCGCCGTATTGGGGATCATATATATCGGCGAGCTGATTGCGGGCTTTATCCAGGATACTTTGGTCAAAAGCGTCACCGGGGTTGGAGTTACCCCTGCTGGCCAAAAGATTGGTGATCTGCTCGGCGCTTTTTAGAACATTTTCACGGTCGTTTTGCCAGATCTTCGCTATCTTGGGCAGAAGCTCCATCAAACCGGGCAGGCCCCAGCGGGTTTGTTTCGGAAAGTAGGTGCCGGCAAAAAACGGTTTCTTATCGGGCGTTAAAAATACGCTGTTGGGCCAGCCGCCCCTGCCGGTCATGGTCTGGGTGACGGCCATGTAAACCTGATCGATGTCAGGGCGCTCTTCACGGTCAACTTTAACCGATACAAAATATTGATTTAGCAGGGCCGCCACTTCCTCATCGGCAAAGGACTCATGCGCCATCACATGGCACCAGTGGCAGGTGGAGTATCCGATGGACAGAAAGATCGGTTTGTCTTCCTTTCTGGCCTTTTCAAAGGCGTCCTCGCCCCAGGGATACCAGTCTACCGGATTGGTGGCATGCTGCAGCAAATAAGGGCTGGATTCGTTAATCAGACGGTTGTATTTGACTTCATTTTTTTGAGATGTGTTCTGAATCGTTTCTGCTCGAGTCGGCCCCGCTTCTCCTTGTAGCCATATGAGTACCAATGTGGTAAACAATACCGATAGCGTTACGATGACAGACTTTCTTTTTGTTATTTTCCATTTCATGGAATTTCCCGCGATAAACTGCAATAGAATTACGCTTCTAATTAAATACGTAATCAGAGAGTAACCAT
>JBFFCW010000442.1:0-3272 GCA_041559695.1 Desulfobacterales bacterium | reverse complement strand
TATTACTGGCATAGAGCTTTCCTTTGGTCAGTGGTTTTCCGGGAGCCACCACTTCATCGCCGCTGGCAATGACAGCTACTTTCGGCACTTTATGGACAGGGGCGCTATTCAGACCGGCTGAGGCGATCAGCCCGATCAGTGCGGGAGACAGTTTTTCGCCCTTTGTGGCAACCGTTTCTGCCCGGCGGATGTCGCTTGCGCGTTCCAGAACATTGCGGCCTTCTTCAGCGATATGGTGTGCCATAATCGCGTCTGTGGACGGTTCGCAGAATTCTTCGGATAGAACGGCATTGGCACCTTCGGGCAATGGGGCACCGGTGGTGACGCGAACCGCCTGTCCGCCTGCGATTTGCAGATTTGCCACATCTCCGGCCGCAAGTTTCCCCACCACTTTCAATTCCACGGAATTTTCTTCAGTGGCGCCGGCCAGATCCGATGAAATCACTGCATACCCGTCTTTGCGGGACGAGGTGCTGGATGGGGCGTCAACTCTGGCGACAATATCTTCGGCAAGTATTTTACCGGTCAGTTGATCGAGGGGAAGTCTTTCGGTTTCGCCGGCGGCGACATTGGCCAGTGTCAGTTCGAGCGCTTCTTCAAAACTGATGAATATTTTCATAACGTTGGTTTATCGTTGCAGCTTTATTAAATTTCATTAACCGGGAATTTAATATATGCAAATGGCTTATTTTACAAGGTGTCAGGTGTCAGTCCTGCGCATTCGGACACCTGACATCTGAAACCTATTTTATTTGAAGTCACGATGGCATTGCATCATCCGATTTTTCAGATCGCGAATCTCATGCTGGATGATTTCATATTGGTTTTGCTCCACTGCTTGTTTGAGGGTGCCGAGATGGTCGATATATTCATCCATGGCCGCCTGCCACTCCGGTTCGGCGAATTTGGCCATCTCGCGGGATTGGCTGACGAACTCCGTCAGTGCAGCGGTATCGGGCATTTTGCCGCCGGCAACGGTTTTTTGGATCATCTTAAAACTGCGGGCCAAGCGCTTTTTGACGGCTTTCCAGGAATCCTTCCAGGCAATAACTTCTTCCCGGGCCGCTTCCTCGTATTGCTCCAAAGTTGACCATCGCCATTTTATTTTGGTGTCGATGCGGCCTTTTTTTTCTTTATGGCTGATTTTGGCCGTCAGTTTATCCGGTATCGACCAGCGGTGCGCTGCAGTTTCAAAATCCCCGTTGCGAAGCGCTGCGGCCAGCTGTTCCAGATATTCGGCCAATTCCTGTCTTTGCATTTCTTTTTTGATTTTATCTTTCATCCATCCTCCACGATTTTAATAACGACCAGGGTCACATCGTCCTCGGGCTCCCCGCCCTGCCGGAAACGCGCTAATGCTGTCAATATTTCATTCATTATTTCAGCGGCACTCGCGGCGGCCTTATGACGAATAATGTCTTTTAGCGGTTCTTTGCCGAAAGGGTTACCGCCCATGTCGAATGTCTCCCAGATTCCATCTGTTCCCAGAAAAATGATTTGGCCCGCGCTCAGATCAGCGTATTCGTTATCTTCATATTGGTAGTTTTCATCCCAGCCCAGCGCCAGGCCGGAACCGTAGAGGTCTTCAAACCCGTCACGGGCCGGGTCATACAGAAGTGCGGCATCATGACCGGCGCGCACCCATTTCAGCCGATGGTTTTGCGGATCGACCATCAGGTAAAAGAGGGTGGTAAACCGGCCGGTGTCATAGACATCCAGCGTGAGGTCGCGGTTGACGTCGCTGACGATTTGAGAAAGCGTTCCCGGCTGGGCCGAGCGGCTGCGAATCAGCGCTCGGGCCGTCGTCATCAAAAGACCGGCAGCGATACCGTGACCGGAAACATCGCCGACGACGACATTGAATTTGCCATCCGCCTTTGGCGAAACATTGAGAAAATCATAAAAATCACCACCGGTCTTGTTGCAATAGATACTTTTGGCGGCGATGTCGAGACCGCTTACAGTCGGAATTTCTTTGGGAAGCAAATTTTGCTGGACTTCTTCAGCAACTTCCAGGGCACTGAGCATACGGTTGTTGCCGATGGCCAGATCGATCAGATGCGTAACGGTTCGGGCGGTATTAACGACGGTGTTAATAACGTCAGAATCAAATTTTTTGATGCCGTCTTGCTTGTTAAAGGCAATGATCGATACATCGCCTTCAGCGTAATTAATGTAGTTGGCGATGGCAAAGCCTAAAAACGCCTTGACGCCTTCATCAAACGGGTGCTTGTTTTCAAACTCGGCCTGGGGCATGGATGGCGGCTTGGTGGCCGATGCCACACAGCCGTTAATATCGCATTCCGCTTTTCGCGATGCCCAGATCGGCGCCGAGGAATTTTCAGGGACCTGGATCAGCCTGGATCTTATCAGACCATCGGGTTTGCCCTTGAATGCGTATCCGGAAAGGTGTCCTTTTTTATCTTCTCGGGTGATAAAAACCCCCTGGTAACCTTCTTTTAATATGAGCAGCGCCAGTCTATCGAATATATCATTGTTAACGGCAAGTTCGTTAATTGAGTTGATAATTTCACGGCTGAATTGTCGAATCGCCGACAAACTGAAATCCATCGCTTTACGCAATGATATTTCATCTAACCATATCAGAATATGATCGCCTGCTCCGATCTTTATCTTGATCTGATACCATTTGCCGGTAATTTTCGAATATAATTCCAGGGGCTCCGTCTCCCATTCCGCTCTTATTTCTTCGGTGGCTTTTAGAATCGTTTTGGCCTCGGGATTTCCAAGCAAATCATGTAATTTTTTGATATTATTTTTTTCAAAAAACCTTCTGGTATTGCCTGCAGTCGCGACGATCCGGCCGTCTTTGTCGACTACAAATACAGGGTCCTGGCGCTGTGACGGAAGTTGACAAAGGATATCCATGTCTCTGTTTTTAAATTTTAACGAGGCTTTGGCAAAGCCCTGCACAAAGAGGGGCACGATGTAGGGAACTGCTGAAAAAAAGATGCTGTTGTCCTGGAGGATATTGATGCTGGCACCGATTAAAAAAGAGACCAGATAGGTGATTGGGTTGATTAATTCTTTGCTGAGAAACTTCAGGAAAACCGCTGTTTTTATTGGCATGCGACGAACCTTCCGGGGGATGACCCTTCAGTCGACCGTTCGGCAATGTTTATGTTCTGCAGAACGGATAATCATTTCAGCCCTAAAAGATTCAGGTGAAAATGAAATCCGTTGCAGAAAGGCGCGATTGGAGAACATTTGTCATGGGGATGTGCCGGGTGAAAAACCGTGTGTACGCGTGT
>JBFFCW010000441.1:0-3272 GCA_041559695.1 Desulfobacterales bacterium | reverse complement strand
CTTTCCACCCAGATCTCTCCACCCATCATGTTGACCAGTTTTTTGCTGATCGCCAGCCCCAGTCCGGTGCCGCCGTATTTGCGGGTGGTGGAGGTGTCGGCCTGGGCAAATGACCGAAACAGCTTGCCGGCCTGTTGCTCGGTCAGCCCGATACCGGTATCTCTGACCGAAAATTTTAACGTGACCTGATCCGCACTTCGTTTGAACAGTTCGGTGGAGACCACGATTTCACCGGAATCGGTGAATTTGACCGCATTGTTGGCCAGATTAATCAGTACCTGTCCCAGTCTTAAGGGGTCGCCGGCCAGAAAGCGGGGTACCTCCCAATGGGTATTGAACAGCACCTCTATATCTTCTTTTTCCCTGGCTTTGACCGTGATCAGGTTGGCCAGGCTATCCATGACATCTTCCAGGTTGAAGTCGACGGTCTCGATGTCCATTTTGCCGGCTTCGATCTTGGAAAAATCCAAAATATCATTGATGATGCCCAGGAGCGCATTGGCCGATGACTGGATTTTTTTCAGGTAGTCGCGCTGTTTGGGCGACAGATCCGTTTTTAGCGCCAGGTGCGCCATGCCGATGACCGCATTCATGGGCGTGCGGATCTCATGGCTCATGTTGGCCAAAAAATCACCCTTGGCCTGGTTGGCCTCGTCGGCGGCCTGCCGGGCCCGGATGAGTTCTTCCTCCATCTGCTTGCGCTCGGTGATGTCCTGTTTTACCGCGACAAAATGGGTAATTTCGCCTTCACTGTTTTTGATGGGTGAAATCGATGCGCTTTCCCAGAATTCCTCCCCGTTTTTCTTGCGGTTTATAAAGTCACCCCTCCAGGTTCTACCTGAATTAATGGTATCCCACATATCTTTATAAAATGATTCGGAAAGATTGCCGGACTTTAAGACCCGGGGGTTGTTTCCAATGGCCTCTTCCGGGGTATAACCGGTGACTTTGCAAAAAGTGGGATTGACATATTCAATGGTGCCGTCTTTGGCAGTAATTACCACCGATGCCGGGCTGTTCTCGGTTGCCCGGGATAGTTTGCGGGCTTGCTCCTGTGCGATTCTTCCTTCGGTAATATCGACGATGGAACCGGCCATGCGGTAAGCCCGGCCGGTGTCATCCCACAGGGCCTGACCCGTTGTGCGATACCAGCGGAATTCGCCGGATTTACATCTCATGCGGATCACGTCATTGAAGGGGGCGCGATGGTCCAGGTGGTTTTGCAATTTGGCGACAATTGCGTCACGGTCAGCGGGGTGCAGGCTGCTTTCCCAGCCGGGAAATGCATCTTCACTTTCATCGCCGGAATAGCCCAGCAATGCTTTGAAGCGCTCCGAATACCAGGTTTTGCCGGTCTGCGGCTCTAAATCCCAGAGGCCGCCGCCGGCGGCCTTTACGGCCAGCGAGAATCTTTCTTCACTTTCAGAAAGCTCGGCGGTTCTCTCCTCGACGCGAATTTCAAGCTCGTCATGGGATTTTTGCAACGCTCGGCTGGCGCGCTCTTCGATGACCACCGCAAACACCAGTGAGCCCAGTGCCAGTAAAACCGTGATTCCCAGCACCGTCAGCATCAGCGTGCGCATGGTATAATAGGGGCCGAGAGCCTCGGCTTCGTCGATTTCGCTGGCTATCCCGATTTGCAGCTGATGATCCCATAACCAGGCGCCGCATACCCGCACACCCCGGTAATCCCGGTATCCTGCCGCATTTAGGCCGGATTTTCCCTGTGTTGCTTCCCGGGCCATCAGGGTCAGCGGCTGCTGGTATCGGGGAACCGACGGCGTAAAGCCTTTGGTCATATCCCCGCCGGGGTCCCGCACGCTGACCGTTAAAATGCTCTCTTCGTCTTTACCGATCAGACCGATATTACGCAAATCTTCATCAAAGCGGCTTTCAGAAAGTAGTTTGCCGTAGCTGCTAAACGCATACGTTTCACCGCTTTGGCCGAGCCGCCCCAGCTGAATGAGGCGGGTAAAATCCCTGGCAGGATCGACCCGCCGGGTGACCACGGCCGTCACATTGCCCTGTCTGTTTTTGATGGGTGCAGCGAAAAACATGAACGCAGATTTTTTATCCTTACCATCCAGCGCAGCAATCAAAGGGACGTCCGACCAGATGGGCGGCACCATGACGGCTTCACCCCGAAATGCGTTGTTGAGAAGATCCAATGCCTGGTTGGCAATCAAATTTTTTGCGCCGATGTTGCCATCACGCATGGATGCGATATTGACGAAATCCGGGGAGATAATAAAAAATCCAGCCTGTCCGGACTGATTTCTGCGGTACTTAAAAAATGAACGTAATTCCTTTAACGCTTCACTTTTTAACAACTTGGTTTTGTCGCGGGCTACGCTCAACTGGCGTTCAGCCAAAGAAACCAATCGCGGATCCTCGGCCAGAAGGGTCATCTGAAATTTGTTGGATTCCACCCACACATTAAGCGATTCCTGAGTGGTTTGCAAAACGATTTGAAGGGCGTTACCCACATCGGTTTGAATTTTCTCTTTGACCTGGTCAAGGGCGAACCAGGCCAGGACAACCACCAGCATAATGAAACAGCCGGCTAAAATCATTAAAATGTTAAATTTTTGGGTGGATCCGTGCTCTGAAAAAAGCAGGCCGCCTCTGGCCCGCTTTAAGCGCCGGAGCAAGAAAATCAGCAGCCCCCCGATAATTACTGCGGCAACAATCATCGAAAGCAAAATCATCAAGCCAGTTCCGCGCTGATCCATCGTGCCCGCCCAAGCCTTTGGCAGGATTAAAAAAAATATTGTCAAGGTGATGAAACCACCCGTCCATCGGGGCATGATATACCTCTTGCATAACGTATTTAGAAATCAAGATAAGTCTTCATATAAAATATTGCAATGATCGATACAAGTTGATTATATTCCGAGTTAAAACGAGCCCGCTTTTCGAGGATTCTGCCATGAACAAAGAAGCGATTAATAAATGGGTATTGTTGCTGCTGGTATTTTTTATTTCAGCGCTTTTTTTGTCGATGATTCGCCAGTTTCTGATGGCCATTTTTTTTGCCGGTATTTTCTCGGCGCTGTCTTATCCTTTATACCGGCGGTTTGAACGCTGGTTTAAAGGCCGGCGCACCCTGGCCTCCCTTGCGACCCTTGTTGTGATTATCGTTGTTGTTATTTTACCGCTGGGTGGGTTGCTGGGGATCGTTACCGGCCAGGCGATTAAGGTCGGCGAAGCCGTTACACCCTGGGTGTCACGGCAACTCTCCCAACCGGACGCGATATCCGAAGCACTAAAAT
>JBFFCW010000440.1:0-3276 GCA_041559695.1 Desulfobacterales bacterium | reverse complement strand
CTGTGTGTGGATTGCACCAAGATTACCCGCACGATGGCGGCGGTCATTTCCGGTTTAATTCAGTTTGATCCGGATGTGACGATTAAAGCGGTCGTGCTCAATCGGGTGGCGGGTTCGCGCCACGAACGCATCCTGCGCGACAACATCGAACACTATTGCGGGATTCCGGTTCTGGGCGCCATACCGAAACTGAGATTCCAGATTTTTCCGGAGCGCCATATGGGCCTGGTGCCCACCCCCGAACATGACTGGGCCGGCGAATCCATAGATACCGCCGCACAGGTTGCCACCGAGCACATCGATTTAGACGCGATTTATGAACTCATCCAGGATCTGCCGCAGCTTGATGCAGAGGGCAGCGGTCAGAAGTCAGAAGTCAGCATCCCGAAGACAGCGGCCAGCGGGCAGATAACCAGCGCAGAAGTTGGCAGACCTAAAATCGGCATTATCAAAGATTCCGCTTTTCAGTTTTACTACCCTGAAAACATGAATGCACTCAAGGAAGCCGGTGCAGAGACTGTTTTTATCAGTCCATTGACAAGCCAGACACTACCGGAGCTACATGCCCTATATATCGGCGGTGGATTTCCGGAAACGCATGCGAAAGAATTGGCGGAGAATGAAAGTTTCCGAAAAGAGCTCAAGGCCATGGCCGAAGACGGCCTGCCGATTTACGCGGAATGCGGCGGACTGATGTATCTGGGCGAGGAACTGGTACTGGAAAAAAAGGCATACCCCATGGTCGGGGTGTTGCCGCTGACCTTTGATTTTTATTCCCGGCCCCAGGGGCACGGGTATACGGTTGTGACCGTCGAAAACGAGAATCCTTTTTATGAAGTCGGTGCTGAGATCCGGGGGCACGAGTTTCACTATTCCCGGGTGCTGCAATGGAGCGGCGATGAAAAGGATCTGGTCTTCCGCATGCAAAGGGGCGTCGGAATCACCAGAGACAAAGACGGCATCTGTTACAAAAACGTGCTGGCCACTTACACCCACATCCACGCCCTGGGCACCCCGCATTGGGCGCGGGCACTCGTACGCAATGCAATCACCTATCAAAAGAAAAAAGCGCAATGAAACAGCGGTGATGGATATTGACGGGATTCAAAAAGCGATTCTTGAAAATGTGGCTGCATCGCCTGCCCGCTTAACACCGCAACATCTTGAAAAAACCATTCTAGAAACATACGACCTCGATAAAACCCGTGCCAAAGCCGTGCTAAAAGACTTAGTGGCCCAGGGTCAACTGGAATACACATATGAATTCGGCAGCACCTATCTGGTGAGATCTTTCAACAAACCGGTTCGCATCTCCCCTCATGCAGTCGTCAGCCCACCGCAGCACCGATATCAGTCCGTATCTGAAGAAGTGGTTATTCAAATTAAGCCTGGGGCCGCTTTCGGCGCCGGCCGGCATCCGACCACGCGGCTGTCGGTCAAAGCCATCGATTTTCTCCTAAAAGAGTTGCGCCCGGACCGGCTGGAGGAAAACGGTTCGGTATTGGACATCGGCACCGGATCGGGTATTCTGGCGATTGCTGCTGTTTGCCTGGGAGTTAATAACGGACTGGCGATTGATATTGATCCCTGTGCCATTGCAGAGGCTGCAAAAAATGTTGAACTGAATCATCTGGAGGACGAGCTGGCTGTATCGGACCGCCAGCTGGATACCATTCAGCGGTCATTTTCAATGGTCATTGCCAACTTGCGCTATCCGAGCCTGAAAAATATCTATCCCCAAATTACAAAGCGAACCGACACCAGCGGCTGGGTGGTTCTATCCGGTTTCCGGCTGCGGGAGCGAGATGATTTGATGGGTCTTTATACCGCTAAACACTTTGAATGTATCTGGACTGCCGATGAACTTGATTGGGCTGCAACGCTACTAAAAAAGGTCTAAGTACGGTTGTCGCTTAAAGGCCGGATTGCACCGCCTAAAAGATTTTTTGAAGGGCCGTTTAAGCAATTTAACAAAAAAAAGCATGCATCATAAAAGATGCATGCCTTTTTGGTTAATTATCTCGTTCGGCTTATTTTGCCTTTTTCGGGTGGCACTTGGTGCAGGTTGTCGGCGCTTTTTTTGCCGGTTTGTATTTTTTATTGTATTTTCGGTGACAAACCCTGCAGTTTTCATGCAGCGCCTCGGCATGATAATCTTTTATTTTTTCTTTTTTGGAAAGTTTTTTCTTGCCCTTATTGCCTTTAGGCGCTTCAGCCGCTATCTTGTGACACTCGATGCACTTTTGAACATCGTCGCCTTCTTTCAGGCTGGAAAGCGGCTTGTTGTCCTTGTCGTGGTGACATTCGCCGCAACCGTTTTTGTAAAATTCCGGATATTTTTCGGCATATTCTTTTTGGTGTTTTCTATGGCTAAAATCAACAACGCCTTTTTTATGTTCTGTATATGCCGGGTCCTCTAATTTGATTATGTCCGGAACCGCTTTTGCAAATATTCCGCCAGCAGCAAACAAGGCAGCAGATACAACAATCACCCATACCAGCAATTTTTTATTCATAGCCCTTTATTTCCCCTCCTATGCGTTTTAGTTTTCCTTTATCCCTCCCATCCAAAGATCGCCTAACTCTTTATCAAGCAAAAATTGTTATGTCAATCACAAACATCCGGTTTAATACTTATATAACCATCTGAAAACATATGAATTAATGGGTTATAGGGGTGCTTTTTTTTCAAATGAAATTTAGGCCCAAAGATCTATTTTTTCAGCTCTCAAACCGACTTAAAGTGAGATTTTAAACCAGCCCGGCAGTAAAGACGTGTCCAATTGAAAAAAAGACGACAAATTTTTCAGAAAACCTTGTTTCAGGTTCGGTTTTACGGTGGGTTCGATGGATTGTCGATATGGAATCTAAGATGCACGCTGCTCAGCTTTGTCTTCCTCGGCCTCTGGCGCCGGCTTTTTTTTGCCGAAAAACCGGGCGCCAATAATGCTGAGCTCATACATCACCATCAGCGGAAGGGCCATCATGACCTGGGTGACCACATCCGGCGGAGTCAGGATGGCGGCGCCGGCAAAAAATAGCAGCAGCGCATATTTGCGGTTACGTTTGAGAAAGTCTACCGAAACAATTCCCAGGCGGGCCAGAAAGGTTAAAACCATCGGAAGCTCAAATACCAGCCCGAAGGCCAGCAACAGTTTGGCTGAAAAAGCCAGGTACTCTTTCATGGAGGGCAGGGGCCGGATGGATTCGGTGGCGAACCCCAGGAAAAATTTAAAGCCCCAGGGAAACACAATAAAATACCCGAAAAGAGCGCCG
>JBFFCW010000439.1:0-3294 GCA_041559695.1 Desulfobacterales bacterium | reverse complement strand
GTTTCGTTCAGCACCGAACGTTCCAGCGGATTACCCGTGCTGACAAAAAGAACGGTGTTGCGCTCATTTCGCGTCATAAACTCCTGGGCGATCGCCAGTCCGGGAAACAAATGGCCGCCGGTGCCGCCACCGGCAATCACAACTCTGAGCGCCCGAGGCGCTCCGTTCGAAGAGCGCTCCGCTTGAGGAGCGTCTCGCCTGCTGCGAGACTTAAGGTTTGAGGCTGAATTATTTTGCGCCTCCAACCTCAGACCTCTAACCTCAAACAGTGTATTATTATTTATTACGTTCATTTCGTTCGTGATGCGCTGATATTCATCAATATACCGATAGAGGCCATATTCAGTAAAAGCGACGTGCCCCCGTAGCTCAGCAGCGGCAGGGTCAGGCCCTTGGTCGGCAGCAGCCCGAGGGCGACGCCCATGTTAACCACGATTTGCAGTCCCATGGCGATGGTCAGCCCCACAGCCAGATAGGCGCCGAACAGGTCCGGGGCGTTTCGCGCAATTGCGATTCCGCGGATAATGATCCAACCATAAAGCCCGATGATGATCAGGACTCCCAGCAACCCCAGCTCTTCACCGATGACCGAAAAAATAAAATCCGTATGCGGTTCCGGCAGATAAAACAGCTTTTGATAGCCTTTTCCGATCCCGGTTCCCCAGAAGCCGCCGGTCCCGAATGCCATCAGTGAATGCACAATCTGATATCCCGCGTCGCTTGAATGCTCCCATGGATTCAGGAAGCCCAAAATGCGCTTTGCGCGGTATTCGGCGTTGATCAAAAAAAAGTAAGCAACCGGTAAAATAACCAGCAGCGAGCCGATGAGCTGCCAGAAGCGAACCCCGCCAATGAACAGCAGGATCCAGGTCAGCGCCCCCAGAATAAACACGGAACCGAAGTCCGGCTGGCTAAAAATCAGAATCGTAAAAACGCCAAGCACCAGAACATGCGGTATAAAGCCGATGGAAAATTCTTTTATCCGATCCGCTTTTTTTTCCATCGAGTAAGCCAGAAAGATCACCAATGCGATTCGGGCAAATTCAGATGGCTGAAACGAAAAACTGCCCAATCGCATCCATCGGGTGGAACCGCCGGCCGACAGCCCCAGGTCGGTAAACTGAATGACCGCCAGAAGCGCCAGGGACAGGCCCACCAGGGGATAGGCCAGCGGGCGATAATATTTGTACGGAAAATGCCGGCCGACAACCAGGATGATGACACCCGCAAAGGCGAACAGCGCCTGTTTCTTTAAAAAAAAATAGTCGCTTGCGAATTTTTTAAGTGCCAGGGCCGAGCTGGCGCTGTACACCATCACGATTCCGATCCCCACCAGGAAGAGTACCGGAAACAAGAGCTGAACATCATAGATGGCTGTTTGCGTATGGTGTTGTTTTTTTGCCATTGTTCGTAAATTAGAACCTCCTAATTAGCAAATTGAACCCAGAAATCGTGGTTGGAAGCCACTGCCACATCTTTCTGGTCCATTGGGATCCCGCTCAGCGGGAGATATCCCAGTGTCTTTGCGTGAGGCTATTTTTTTTATCATCTTCATCCTCAGGCCTTATTGGCAGCCTTTTTCTTGACTTCCTCAACCGCCCGGCGGAAATCATCTCCGCGTTCGGCATAATTCTTGTACCAGTCAAAGCTTGCACAACCGGGGGAAAATAAAACGACATCCTCCGGCTCTGCATCCTGAAAAGCCGTTATGACCGCATCTTGCATCGAAGCGGCGACTTTTGTCGGCAGCAGCTGCCCCAGAGCCGCGCGGATGGCTTCGGCGGCTTCCCCCATTACGATCAGCTCTTTGGCATGCGCCTGAATGGGGTCCTGCAGCTTACTGAAATTGCCGCCCTTGTCGCGGCCGCCCATCAGCAGCAAGACGGGTTTTGAAAAGGAATCCAGTGCCCTGAGCACCCCGTCCACGTTGGTGGCTTTGGAGTCATTGTAGTAGTGGACCCCGTTGACGGTCGCTACCGGCTCCAGCCGGTGGGCCAGTCCTTTAAAATGATCCAATGTTTTCTGGATCCCTTCCAGGGTTGCTCCCGACGCCAGCGCCGCCAGACTGGCGGCACAGGCATTTTCAAAATTGTGTCGCCCCCGAAGGCGTATTTTAGCGATGTCCAAATATACCTGATTTTGGATTTCAGATTGAATCCGGTTTAATTTATTCAGGTTCAGGATGATGCGCTTCCCGTTCAAGTCCGCACCCTGTTCATCGGCCTCCAGCGCGGGGAAAAACAACCGCTGACTTTTAATTTCTTTTGTTTTTGCGCGAATCAACGGATCCGACCCATTGAGCACAGCGACATCGTCGGCTTGCTGATTGCTGAAAACACGGATTTTGGAATCTGCGTAGGCTTCAAAATCCGGGTAGCGGTCGAGATGATCCGCGCTAATATTCAGCAGCACACTGACTTTCGGCCGGAAACGCTCAATGGTGTCGAGTTGAAAACTGCTGATTTCCGCTACAACCACCTGCATTTTTTGACCGCTGCCGGCATATTCGATCAGCGGGTTGCCGATATTGCCGCCTACAAAAACGCTGATACCCGAATTTTTAAGCATCTGCCCCAGAAGCTCGGTGGTTGTGGTTTTGCCGTTTGTGCCGGTTACGGCCACGATCGGCTCTTTGATGAATCTCGAGGCCAATTCCACCTCACTTATCAGCGGGACGCCACGGGCTCTGGCCTGTGCGATGGGTTCGATGGTATGGGAGACGCCGGGGCTGACAACCATAAGATCAGCATTTTGAAAAGAAGCGATGCGGTGCGGTCCCAGTTCCAGGGCGACACCCATTTCCCGCAGCGTCCTGACCGCATCTCCCAGCTGCGCTTCGCCGGCGGTATCGGCAACCAGAACCCGGGCACCCTTTTGGTGCAGGAAGCGCGCGGCCGCAAATCCGGTGCGTCCCAGGCCGACTACCACTATTTTTTTATTTTTTAATCTCATGTTCTATTGGTTTTATTTGTTTAATTGGTTCAGGTGCTCAGATTGGCGTCAACCAATAAGACCAATATAACCAATCAAACAAATGAAACGTTATTATCTCAGCTTGAGCGTACTCATGGCCAGCAGGGCCAGGGCAATTGCAATTATCCAGAATCTGACGATGACTTTCGGCTCCGGCCATCCTTTGAGCTCAAAATGATGGTGCAGCGGGGCCATTCGCAAAATGCGGCGGCCGCTGGTCATTTTGAAAAAACTGACCTGGAAAATGACCGACAACGCCTCGATGACAAACAGGCCGCCGACCAGCACCAGCAGGATTTCCTGTTTGGTGATGACGGCAAT
>JBFFCW010000438.1:0-3301 GCA_041559695.1 Desulfobacterales bacterium | reverse complement strand
CGAGACAGTCGGTGTCGGACAGTCGGAGACCACCGTGGCATCAATGGTTGATTTTTTTCTGGTTCTGATGCTCGCCGGTGCCGGCGACGAGCTGCAGGGGATAAAAAGAGGCATACTGGAACTGGCCGATGCGCTGGCCATTAACAAAGCGGACGGCGACAACATCGCAAATGCGAAAAAGGCCGCAAAAATATATGCAAGCGCATTGCAGATGTTGCAACCCCCCTCGCCCAACTGGAAACCGCCGGTATTGACCTGCAGTGCGCTGGAGATGTCGGGCATCTCTGAAATCTGGCAAACGGTAATGAAATTCCATCAAAAGTTCAGCGACAGCGGTGAGCTGGAAGATAAACGCCAAAAACAGGCCCTGGATTGGTTGTGGTCCCTGGTTGAAGATGGGCTGAAGGAACGCTTTTATACCCATCCCGAAATTATAAAGAGACTCGACCCAATTACCCGTGCGGTGGCAAAAGGGGAAACCGCTCCGACGCTTGCAGCGGATAAATTGCTTTTTTTTCTTGACAATCATCGTTCGGCGTAGAAGATTTACGCTTTTGTCCCAACCATTTAACTTAAGTTGAAATGGGTGTGAATCGCGCTGGAATCCACTGCGTAATGTATGGCTTTTGAGATAAAAAAGGGATCGGCGACTCGGCCGCCGTAGTGGCCAAAAAGCGATCTCGTGCGTATTTTCAAATGAAAGGATACAGATAATGGGTGTCGTCGAAGATAAAATGGAAGAACTTAAATCACGTGAAGCCAAAACCCTTGAAATGGGCGGCGAAAAAGCGGTTGCCCAGCAGCATGAAAAAAACAAGCTCACCGCCCGGGAACGGTTGAATCGATTATTTGATGCGGGGACCTTTCGCGAGATCGATATGTTTGTCAATCATCGCTGCGTGAATTTTGGCATGCAAACGGTCGATATTCCGGCAGATGGGGTCGTCACCGGCCACGGCCTGGTCGACGGCCGGCCGCTGTTTGCTTTTTCCCAGGATTTTACGGCCAGAGCCGGCAGCCTGGGGGAGATGCATTCTAAAAAAATCTGCAAAGTGATGGATCTGGCCATGAAGGCCGGGGTGCCGTTTGTCGGCATAAACGACTCGGGTGGTGCCCGGATTCAGGAAGGCGTCGATGCCCTTTCCGGGTACGGCCAGATATTTTTTCGCAATTCAGCGGCTTCCGGTGTCATCCCCCAGATTTCAGCGATTATGGGACCCACGGCCGGCGGAGCGGTCTATTCACCGGCCATGACCGACTGGGTATTCATGGTAAAAGGCAGCAGCTATATGTTTATTACCGGACCCGAGGTCATCAAATCGGTTACCGGTGAGGAAATTACGTTTGAGGATCTGGGCGGCGCCAAAACCCATAATGAAAAAAGCGGTGTGGCCCATTTTGCCTGTGATAGCGACGAAGATGCCATCGATCGGATCAAACGACTGCTGTCCTATCTGCCGTCAAATAATATGGAAGATCCGCCTGTCGTTGATACGGGGGATGATCCCAAGCGCACCGAACCGGCTTTAAATTCGATTATTCCGGACAGCCCCAATAAATCCTACGATATGAAAGCGGTCATTCGGGCGATTGTCGATAACGGGGAGATTTTTGAACCCCATCAGTATTACGCACGCAATATGGTGGTGTGTTTTGCGCGTTTGAATGGCAGAAGCATCGGTATTATTGCCAACCAGCCCAAAGTGCTGGCCGGCTGCCTGGACATCAATGCTTCAGACAAAGCCACTCGCTTCATTCGATTTTGCGACGCTTTCAACATACCGATGTTAACCATCGCCGATGTGCCGGGATACCTGCCCGGCAGCCAGCAGGAATGGGGCGGAATCATCCGGCATGGCGCCAAGCTTTTGTGGTGTTATTCGGAGGCCACGGTGCCCAAGCTGCTATTGGTTACCCGCAAGGATTACGGGGGCTCATATCTGGCGATGTGCTCCAAAGATCTGGGAGCGGATATGGCATTTGCCTGGCCCACGGCGGAAATTGCCGTGATGGGTGCGGCCGGTGCGGCCAATATTATCCATCGCAAGGAAATTAACGGGGCCGAGGATCCGGCAGCCAAGCGCCAGGAAAAAATTAAAGAATATGAGGATCTGTTTTCCAATCCTTATCAGGCAGCCAACCGGGGCTATATTGATGCGGTTATCGAACCTAGCGAGACCCGTCCCCGCCTGATCGACGCCCTGGAAGTGATGTGTACCAAACGGGAGACCCGGCCGCCGAAAAAACACGGCAATATTCCCATGTAAAAGGTTGCCCGTTAACCCGTTAGCCCGTTTAGCCCGTTAATTCTATATGAAGACCAAGCCTTTTCCGGCAAAACCCGTAGCGGGCCATACCGGCTTAACCTGAAAAAAGGAGATCAAATGGGAGATGCTCAAAAAACGGCTGCGGCGATCGCAGCGGTGATGCAATATATCAAAACCGAAGAAGAAGCCATTGCCATGCAAAGCGCCATGCAGGCGACTGTGCCTCAGATGCCGCGGTTTGCTCCAACACCGGCGCCGGCAGTAAAGCCCTGGGGTGTCAGCGGCCGACAGGCGCAAATGCAGCTGCGCAATTTGATGCAACTCAGAACCTTTCGTAAATTGTAAAAGGTGTTTAGTATTCAGTGTTTGGTGTTTGGGTGTTTTGTATTTGGAATACATGGCAACACATAACATTCGGACAGTTCAACAAAAAACCAAACATGTAATACCAAACACGAAACACTAAACCCGCAATACCAAACACCAGGCTTATAAAGCCTATCAAGGAGTTTTAAAAAATGAGTGATGACATTCAAGTAAAAATGACGACAATGAATTATGACAAAGATCGGCCCAAGGCGGAGAATCCTGTCAAGGTTGAGGACTTGAGCCTCCGCGACGGCCATCAATCCCTGTTTGCCACACGGGGGCGCACCGAAGATATGATTCCGGTGGCTGAGATGATGGACGACGTCGGCTACTGGGCCGTGGAAGTATGGGGTGGGGCGACGTTCGACACCATGCACCGGTTTTTAAATGAAGACCCCTGGGAACGCATTCGCACATTGAAGCGTTACATGAAAAAGACGCCGTTTTCGATGCTGCTGCGGGGCCAGAACCTGGTGGGGTATCGCAACTATGCGGATGATGTCGCCAAGGCGTTTGTCGAAAGAACCTGTGAAAATGGGATGGACATATTCAGAACATTTGATGCTCTCAATGATTACCGTAACTTTGAGACCGTCGTCCCGGCAATTAAAGAGTTCGGCAAACATTTCCAGGGCTGCATGTGCTACTCGATGACCGAGCCGCGG
>JBFFCW010000437.1:0-3341 GCA_041559695.1 Desulfobacterales bacterium | reverse complement strand
GTCAAGCAATTCGAGGAAACCGAAAAGGTTCTTCACCGATTCCAGGTCGCCAATGCGCAAAGAAAAGCCGTACTTGATTCCGCAACCCGAATTTCGATCATTGCCACCAACAAAGATGGTGTCATTACGGTTTTTAACACGGGTGCTGAACACCTGCTGGGTTACAAGGCCCAGGAAATCATCGGCAAACAGACGCCGGAACTTTTTCACTTACAATCTGAATTGGAGATTGTCCGCGATCGGTTGAGCTTCAAATACGGCCGTCAGGTGGCCGGGCTCGATGTTTTTTTTGAGTATGTGGCTCAAAAGCGATTAGCGCCCAGTGAATGGACGTATGTTAGAAAAGATAACACTCAATTTCCGGTCAGGATGACAATTAACATCCTGCGAGAACCGTATGGAGACATCAGCGGCCTGCTGTTCATCGCCATGGATATTGCCGAAATAAAACGTTCGGAAAAAGCGCTGAAAGAAAGTGAGCGTAAATACCGGCTGTTGGTCAGGAACCTGCCAAACTGCGTCTACAAGGGTTACATAGATGGCGCCATTGATTTTTTTGATAATAAAATTGAACAAATTACCGGATACAGCAAAGAAGAGTTTTTATCCAGAAAGGTAAACTGGTTTAATCTGGTTCATGAGGATGATCTGGAGCACACCAAGGAGAAGTTCAAGCAGGCTTTGCGGACCGACAGCTCGTACATCAGGGAATATCGCGTTAAGTCAAAAACCGGCGATACGATCTGGATCCAGGACGGCGGGCAAATCATCTATGGGGAAAACGGGGAGGTGGAATTTATCACCGGCGCATTTCTTGATATCACCGAACGCAAGCTGGCCGAAAAAGCGTTGCATGAGTCGGAGGAAAAATATCGATCCCTCTTTAACAGCGGCCCTGTGCCGATCTTTGTTTTGGAGCGCGAAACTTTAGAAATTTTAGATGCCAACCCGATGGCTGAGGATACCTATGGATACTCGAATGGTGAATTAACCGGTATGCTGTTTTCAGCGCTCGGTCCGGTCGACGACATCTATAAAAGCATCTCTGCTTTTGATAAGATAGATTGGCCCAGAGCCTGCGTTGTGAGTTCAAGGGTTCGCCATTATCAGAAAGGGAACAAGCCGTTTTACGTCAGAGTTACGGCTTGCCCGACGCGTTACAAAGAGAGAGACGCCATCATACTCGCAACCACGGATATCACCGAAATGCTGGAAAAAGAGGCACAACTGCTGCAGGCCAGCAAAATGACAACGCTGGGAGAAATGTCGGCCGGGATTGCCCATGAATTGAATCAGCCTTTGAACGCGATCAATATGGGAAGCGAATATCTCAAAATGATGATCGAAAACCGGAAAAAGATCCCCGAGCATAATCTGGTTGAAGTCTCCGATCGAATCACCGAGCAGGTGGACAGGGCCTCTGAAATCATTGATCGTCTCAGGGAATTTGGCCGCAAATCCGACTTTGCCACGGAAAAGGTCAATATCAACAAATCGGTACGGGTTGCTTACGGTATTATCAATCAACAGATTCGCCTTCAAAATATTGACGTAACCCTGGATCTTGTGAAGAATTTGCCGCCGATTATGGCGCGCAATACCCGCATCGAACAAGTCATCTTTAACTTGCTCACCAATGCCATGGATGCGGTGACACAGCATCAAAAGGCTCAGGCGGATAAGGTTAAGCCTGCCATTAGCATTCGTTCATTTCTCGAAAACAATCGGGTGACGCTGATGGTTTCAGACAACGGCATCGGTATCGCAAAGGCTGCTTTAGAAAAGGTATTTGAACCTTTTTTTACCACCAAGGAAGTGGGCAGCGGAATGGGGCTCGGGCTTTCGATCAGTTACGGCATTGTCAAAGATTATAACGGCGAAATAGATATTCAAAGTGCGGAAGGAAAGGGCACCACGGTTCGTTTAACTTTCCCTTGTGCCTGATGCGCATTGAAAGGAAGGAAACGTGGAGAAAATTCTGGTTATCGATGACGAAAAGGCGACCTTATCCATGTTTCGTCTTTTTTTGGATGCCTATGGCTACAGCGTTTATACGGCGGAAAATGGCAAAGAAGGACTTGAAATTTTTCAAAAAGAAAAACCGGCAATCGTCCTGACCGACATAAAAATGCCGGGCATAGACGGTTTGGCCATACTGCGGCAGATAAAAGAAATCGCTCCCCAAACAGCGGTGATTGTCATCACCGGTCATGGCGATACCGCTCTGGCCGAGCAGGCAGCGGCGCTGGATGCTGTTGATTTTATTAGCAAACCGATCAAAAAAGAAGCCCTGGATGCGGCGCTTGAAAAAGCCACAGAAAAGTTGGGTAGAGCTAGGCCCAATGGCGGTTCGTTAGACCATTGCCGTAAAACCAGTTTCAATAACCTGCCGGCTCAATTTGTAAAATTTACCGCGAACCGCCCATTCATATTTAATGTTGACTTTTTTGCAAAAATTCAAGAAAGTCAGTATCTTTGTGATCGAAAATCTTATAACACGAGCGCGCCGCAGCGAAAAGGACCAGGAGTCATAACATGTGCCTAGCAATCCCATCGAAGATTACCAAAATCGAAAATAATATGGCTACCATTGATGTGGAAGGCATTCAAAGAGAAACCAGCCTTTTGCTGCTCGAAGATGCCCGGGTCGGTGACTACGTCATCGTTCATGCCGGCTTTGCCATCCAGAAACTCGATGAAGCGGCGGCACAGGAGACACTGAACCTGTTGCGTGAGGCGATCGCCGCGGTAGAGAAAAGAGAATCCAACCAGAATTAGGAAAAAATCGCGCGCTAAGGGTGAAATTGCATTTCCAGATTCCCCAGTTTTTTAGCCACCCCCGCCAGGACAACACGCCATTGATGCCGTTATGCCGAACAACCATGCAGCCAAAAAAATTGAAGTGAACGGCATTGTTCAGGGAGTCGGTTTTCGGCCCTTTGTTTACAATCTTGCCAATCAATATGGTTTGAAAGGCGAGGTGGCCAACACGGCTGCCGGGGTATCGATTCATATCGAAGGACCGCCGCAGCGCATCCAGGCCTTTGAAACGGACCTGGCCGCAAAATGCCCGCCGCTTGCCCATGTTGTCGAAATATCCGGTCGATCTGAATCCGTAAAGCCATATGCGGATTTCAGGATTGCGAAAAGCAGGGGCCAGGCCCAAATGTCCACCCTGATCTCACCGGATGTTTCCATTTGTGATGACTGTCGGCGGGAGCTTTTCGATCCCGCTGATCGGCGCTATCGGTATCCGTTTATTAATTGCACCAACTGCGGGCCGCGCTACACCATCATCGATGACATTCCTTATGACCGCCCCAAGACCTCCATGCGGCATT
>JBFFCW010000436.1:0-3355 GCA_041559695.1 Desulfobacterales bacterium | reverse complement strand
GAATTTCTGATTTCACCTGCGGACATGGTCTATCGGGTACTGTCGCGTGAAAAGGATTTTGAGTCTCAGGCGATGGTCTTTTTTCTGCGGGATTATTCGGGTTCGATGGCCGGCAAGTCAACGGAGCTGTTCGTCACCCAGCACGTGTTGATATACAGCTGGTTGCTGTATCAGTATGCCATGCAGGTGGAAACGCGTTTTATTCTGCATGACACCGAAGCTTCTGAGGTAAAAGACTTTCACACTTACTACAATTCGGCGGTGGCCGGCGGCACCCAGGTATCTTCCGCATACCGCCTGGTCAACGAAATTGTTGAAAAAGAAAACCTGGCCCGGGACTATAATATTTACATTTTTCACGGCACCGATGGAGATGATTGGGACACGGACGGAAAAGAATCCTTACCCCTGCTTGAAAAAATGTTGGGCTACGCCAATCGGGTCGGCATTTCCATCGCCGAACACACTCAGGATACCACCCACCACACCGAAGTCGAAAAATATTTAAAAAAATCCGGGCTGCTGACGGAAAAGCCGGATTTAGTCAGACTGGACGTCATCAATCAAAGCGCCAACGAGTCCAGGCTGATCGAAGGCATCAAGAAGTTGATTTCGGAATGACGGTTGTCCGGTTTTCCCGTTGCCCGTTGAGCCCGTTTTACCTTTGACAGGCTCCAACTCGCATAATGACATAAACCGGCTAACGGGCTAACAGAACAATGCGCTAACCGGCAAACGATTTTAAAAATTATGGAACTCATTAATCAGCATACCAAAAAGATAATGGAAGGGTGCAAACAGCGGGCCCGGGAAGCCGGGCTTCAATTTCAGGATGAAACCCTGGAGTATATCGTCACCAACCGCGATTTGCTCGAACTGACACCCAAACTGATGATCCCGACCCTTTATGATTACTGGGTTCACGATGTAGAAGTCCTCAAAGAAAAGGGCCGCTACGAACTTTATCCCAGCAATCCTTATGAGACGGTGATCAATACGCGGCCGGCGATCTCATACTACAATGACAATAATCCGGACTGGATGAATGTCATGATTTTTTACCACGTGCTGGCCCATATCGATTTTTTCCAGAACAATTTGTATTTCCGGCACACCTGGGATTATGACTTCACCGGCCGCGCGCTTTCGGATAAACGCATGATCGCTAAATTCAGATCCGAAAAGGGCCGCTGGCTGGATTATGTCATAGAGTTTGCCCGCGGCATCGATAATCTGGTGGGATACCACAATGAGCTTTCAGCCTTAAACCGGCCGCCGGTAACGACCAAATCGAAGATGCTCGATTTTTATTTTGATGAATTTTTGCAAACCCTTAAAAAAGCAAAAATAACTGAATATATAAAAGAAATCGAAAGATACAATGATTGCATCAAAACCAGCAAAGCCCACGGTGAAAAAACCTTTTTTGCGGAAGTGCTTCGAAAATATCCGGAGTTTGATGCCATTTACAAAAAAAGCCTTACGCAAAATTCCAATCACCAGCTGGATTTGATGCAGCATATCCTGGAACATTCCAATTTTTTAAATAAAGAAGAAAACCGCTGGATGAAACCGGTTATCGAGGTGATTCGCAAAACCTCTTTGTTTTTCCAGCCCCAGATTCGAACAAAAATCATGAATGAAGGCTGGGCCAGCTACTGGCACGAAAAGCTGTTTCTGCAGGATGACCGCATCGAAGGGCACGAGGTGGATTTTGCCCGCACTCACGCTTTTGTTACCTCATTGCCGCGGGTGGGGATGAACCCCTATGCGCTGGGAATGCGGATTTTCCATTATATCGAGGAGCTGGCGGATAAGGGCAAGTATTCAATTGAGTTTAAACGGCTGCTGGATGCCAGGGAAAGAGAAAAGTTTGATGCCAACACCGGAAGCGGCAAAGCCTTTGTTTATAAAATTCGCGAAAATTTAAACGATTTTATGTTTATCAACACATTTGTGGATCAGGATTTTATCAACCGTACCAAGCTGTTTGTGGCCGCAAAGCGGCTCAACCAGAACAGGGGTGTCTGGGAGTATTATGTCAAAAGCCGCAAAGCAAGAGATTATCGCCAGATGCTTTTTGACAGCCTTTATCATCCACCCCACATCAGCATTAATCCGGAAAAATCCAAAAGCGGCGACCTTTATTTATTCCACCACTTCGAGGGCAAACCGCTGGTTAAAGAATTTATTGCCAATACGATGATGGGAATTGAGTATCTGTGGGGAGCGCCGGTCAAGCTGGAGACCAGCGAAGTCGAAAAAGTCGAATCCCCCCAGATACACATTCCGATTCCCGGCCTGGCAATGCCATCGGAGGATGATGCCAGGCAAACGGAAATAAAATGGCAGCGGGCATTATACACCATGAAAGACCGCAAGCTTTCCAGAGTGGCCTTAACGAATTCAGATGTTCACCAACCCGCAGCAAGCTAAAACCGGAGACACCTCATGGGCAAGGTAAAAAAAGCCATACGTGCTTTGAAAAAGGGGGAAAAGGCCGCCAAAGAAGAGGTCAGCGCCGACGACAGCATCCAAAAGGCCATGCTCAATCTCAACCAGAACATGAGCACACGAGAGCAGCGCACCTCGATTCCCTTTGAGGAATTTCTCAACGAACTGGTTGCCTATCCGAAAACGGTGACGCGCAATATTTTTCAGGTGTTTCACGATATGATGAAAGCCTATGTCGGAGAAGGCGTTGATGAATACCCCGATGATCCCGAATCCATCCAATTTGCCAACTACGATTGCAGCAAACTGTTTGTGGAAGGAACAGACAATCCGTTTTTTGCGGACAGATTGTTTGCGAACCGGTTGGTCAAACTGGTAGAAGCACTCAAGCGCGGCACCCAGCAAAACAAGATCTATATTTTTAAAGGCCCGCCCGGTTGCGGCAAAAGTACATTTTTAAACAATATGCTCACCAAGTTTGAAGAATATGCCAATACCGATGCCGGTTTGCGCTTTGAAACGGTATGGCGCTTTGATCGCAAGATATTCGGCCAATTCAGAGATTATGAATCCCATCCGATACTCAAGCAGTTATCCAGCCTGCTGGAGGGTTCCGCGCCGGATCTGAATGATTCTGACGGCAACAAAAGCTTGCTGGATTCACCCGGCAACGCTGAAGAAATGCTCAATGATTCCCAGGCATCTTATATGGCGGAAGCCTATGTTGAAATCCCCTGCCCGAGTCATGACAATCCCCTGCTGATGATTCCCAAGCATTATCGGCGGGAATTTTTCGACGATTTATTCAAGAACGATAAATTCAAATGGCAGCTTTCCACCGAAAAAGAATTTGAGTGGGTGTTCAGGGATCAGCCCTGCACGATTTGCAGTTCATTGTATG